>SVUB01000030.1 GCA_015063495.1 Oscillospiraceae bacterium | reverse complement strand
ATTTAGGAAATTTTTACTATATATAGATATGAATCCCTCTGCAGGGCAACAACTTATTGATGCTTGGAGCTTCATTACAGAAAAGCGGCACCGATTTCTCGGTGCCGCCGTGGGTTTTACTTAATCCTCAAAAAGCGGGGCGAAGGTTTCTGTTTTCGTTACGAGGTCAAAGTATGCTTCAAGCTCCTCGATAGTCATACCGTTCTCGAAAAGTTTTCCGTCAAATCCGACCTTTAGTAACATATCGTTTGTATCTGTGAATACGAAGTTCATTTGGCCTTTCGACCAGTCACTCTCCTCATACCAAAACGAAGGGATTGAAACCTTATCATCTACAATAGGAACAACATCAATGTATGACGAATCGCCAACGATGAACCAAAATGTAAAAGTATTATTTTTGTTATTTCCAAATGTAAGATCGCGGGTCCATTCCGGGATAAGAACTTGTGTTCCGGCTTCAATAAGATTCACAGCGGAAGGGTGCATTAAAACAATGTCGTCATATTTATCTTCAACCGTTTTTTTGATTTCTTCACCGAAAACGTCGAATTTGCGGGGATGAACGGGTGCTTCGCCGTTAAATATCTTTATGTAATTTATGCCGATTCCTACATAACTATCCAGTTTCGAAGGGTAGTAATCTTCGTATGGTGGATCACCGCTTTTTAAATCGAAGACGTCTTCTCCCCACTCAATTATTGCCATATTGTATATCGGGAACGAGTAGGCAGGATATATAGGAAGTATAAGTTCTTCCGTGCTGAGTGTTCGTACGGTGTCTTTCTCCGAAGTGTCAGATTCGACTCCGCTATCCGTATAAGAGCAGGAAACAAGAAGCAAGGAGAAAATTAAGATGAGAAGTAAAAAGCTGTTTCTTGCGTTTCTTTTCATAATAAAATCCTCCTTGCTATTGTGTTTTATATCTCCTCTGGGTCGCCACCCATCTGGTTCATCAGCTGTTTGCTGAATTCAAGGGCGGTGTTATATCCCATTCTCTTTTGACGGTTATTCATAGCCGCTATTTCAAGGATGATGGCGAGGTTGCGTCCGGGACGGACGGGGATGGTTATAGCGGGAACGTTTATTCCGAGAATGTCGATAGTTTCATTGTCTATGCCGAGGCGGTCGTACATTTTGCCTTGTACCCACGGCTCAAGATTGACGACAAGGTCTATTTTCTCTGTATCCTTTACAGAACCCACACCGAAAAGTCGCTTGATATCGACGATTCCGATACCTCTGAGCTCAACGTAGTGCCTTATTATCTCTGGGGCACTTCCGACAAGTGTTGTTGCCGAAACTCTCTTTATTTCAACTGCATCGTCTGCAATAAGTCTGTGACCACGCTTTACAAGCTCGATAGCCGTCTCGCTCTTTCCGACTCCGCTGTCGCCAAGTATCAGTATACCCTCGCCGTAGACCTCGACGAGAACGCCGTGTCTCGTTATTCTCGGTGCGAGCTGAACGTGAAGATACGCTATTATCGCCGCAAGCAGAGCGCTCGTTCTTCTGTGGCTTGTGAGAACAGGTATGCCGTTGAGCTTTGCGTGCTTTAGTACTTCCTCAAACACGGGAAGGTCGGAGGAAAATATGACAGCAACAGGGGAGAGCTTCATAAAGTTTGCGACGTGAGTGTCTCTCTCCGCCGGGGAAAGCTCCTCAAGGTATGCGCTCTCGGCTCTGCCGAATATCTGTATTCTCGTATTTTCGTATTTCTCAAAAAATCCTGTCAGAGCAAGTCCGGGACGCTCGACGTCCGGGCTTGTGACCTCTATATCGGTAGCGTTTTCGGGCAGATAGAGTGCTGTCAGGTCCATCTCCTTCATTATTTTCGTAAGCTTTATAGAATATATTTCTTCCATTTGTAAGCACCGCCTTTCTACCTTTATTTTACCATAAAATTACGCAAATTCAAGCCATTTTTGCCTAAAAAGAGAAAAAGTGCTCAAAATTCATAATGAATTAACATTCTTATTATATACTTTAATATATTAGTCCCACCGGAGGAATTTTTGATGATAAGATTGTGTAAAAGAGCTCTTCTTTTTGCCCTTGTGCTCTCTCTCCTTGCGCTTACCGCTTGTTCGGATACGGTAAAGCCGATAAAAGGAGACAAGAGTGACCTTTATATCGTGGCGAACGTATTTGGAGAGCCTGTGTATCTTGAAGAAGTAGAATACCTCGTTTTCAATTACAAGCTTGAGATGGAAGCAAAGTACGGTGAGGGAATCTGGGATAATGCCGAAGGTGCGGAAAAGTATGGTGCAGAGCTTCGGGAGAAGGTCGAGGGGGCCATTTCGAGAAATCCCGCATTCATATCTCTTTGCCGTGATAACGGTATAGACGTGGAAAGTAAGGACGCCGGTAAATACGTTGAGGATTATATAGATAATTTTGCGAAAGAGATAGGTGGCAAGGATGAATATAAGGAACAGCTTGCAGAGAACGGTCTTACCGACCATCATCTTCGTTATCTTATTTCGCTTGAATATCTGCAGGAGAGCCTCAGACAGAAGCTGTGTGCTGACGGTGTGATCGACGACTCGGATGAAACGGCAAGAGGTGTTATAGAAAGCGATGAATTTATACGCACGCTACACGTTTACATATCGAATGACGAGGGCGACGATATAGAGGAGAACCGCAAAAAAGCCGAAAAGGCAGTAAAGCTTCTTGACGAGGGCGAGTCTATTGTGACCGTGATAGGCAGATACAGCGAGGACTTCTATATGACCACGACCGATGGCTACTATTTTACACGCGGAGAGTATGAAAAGGGGTATGAGGATGTTGCCTTTTCTCTTGCCGAGAATGAGCATAGCGGAGTAGTCGAGGGAGAAAACGGCTTTTTTGTTATAATGCGTCTTCCGAAGGATAGCAAATATATAGAGAAAAATTTTGACCTGCTTAAGGACAGATATCTTTTCGTTGCGTTTGAAAATCTTATTGAAAATAAAGCGGCGCAGGCCGAGATAGCTTATACCGAATACGGTAGGACCGTAGACTTCGTCAGCCTTGGCTGATAATTTAATTGCGGAGAGAAAAATGAGATCTAAGCACAGACACAATCACCGCCGCTACGTTGGAAGAAGACGTACCGAGCGTAACCGTTCAAAGCTTACGACTGTTCTTATAATTATCTTTACTCTGGCTGTTATCGTCGGTTCCGTCTTCCTTGGAAATCATCTGAAGAAAAAGGCGGAGATATCCGAGCTTAACAGGGAAGAACTTCCGTCAGATACGGGCGCACCCGATACGGGAAAGGTTTCGGGTGAGAATGTGGAGGACGTCACTCTTGGTGCAAGACCGCCCGAAAGCTTTGATGCGTCCTACGTTTCGTATAAAAATATAGATGAAGCGGTGGAAAGCATAGCAGACGGAAGTGCCGTTACTGTTCTGTTCCGAGACGGCAAAGGTGAGCTTCTTTATTCCTCACCTGCGGCGCAGAAGCTCGGAGCACAGTCTGAAGACACCGCAAATCCGACGGCTACTGATATGATAGCTGCACTTAAAGCAAAGAACTGCTATATCAGCGCTTATCTATACGTTTCCGAACTTTCGGAAGAAAATGCGGCAACGTCATCGATGGTAAGAGCCTTTGAAGGGGCACTTATCTCAGAGATAGCAGATGCAGGAGTGAACGAAATAGTTCTTTTCGGCTTTAACGCTTCTACCGAGGAGGACGTAAGATCCCTTTGCGCCTTTTCGGCAGAAATGAGAAAGAAGGCCTCTCTTAATATTCCCGTTGGCGTCCTTCTGCCTTATTCGTTTTTCACCCTTGAGATCGGAAGTGAGCTTTGCAGAGAAATATCCCGTTATTTTGAATTTATAGCAGTCGATTATACCGATGCTGCGGTGTCCGAGGATCTTACCATAAGCGACGTGATAGCGGCAAGGATAGACTCGATGCAAATGTATTTTTCAAGATATTCCGTAAGGATAGTGCTTGATACCGAGATAGAGGAATACGAGAGCGTAAAGCAGACCATAGCCGATAAATTCGTATATTCAAAGCAGAGAATATACAGAGCAGAGATTTTTGCGGAATAGATAAAAAGGGACGCATTTACTTATTAAAGCGTCCCTTTATGTATGGAGAAAAATATGGATAAAAATAATGTGAGGTATCCTTTTGTTATCACGGATTGGAAGGGAGATATACTTTTTTCGTCGCCGAACGGTATTGTTTCGGGCGATAATATATTTTCTGAGAAAGAGTTTTTGAAAAAGGATATAAGATTTGTCAGAACTGAGCTTGCAGAAGATGCACGCAAACGGTTATTTGCACTTGAGAGAAGTAACGGTAAAACAGCTTTTTTATCTTCCGCTCTCTATCCTTCTACGCAGGTTTTTATAGTGCTATATACAGATATTCCCTATGCTGCATCAATAGATTTACTTGATTCTACAGAAGAAAAGATAGAGGTAAAAGACGGTAAAACTGTGGAGGCATGTGCCGCCACAGAAAAATATTATCCGGCATTTATGAAGGTCGTAAGTGATATAAAGTTAATGCTTTCCTCGGAGGATTCTTCATTTTTTGAAGAAAGGATAAGGGCTTTTGCATCACTTGCTTTCTGCAGAATAGATAAGTCTGTTCCAGGATATATTTCTTCTTTACCCTTTAATTTTGATAAATCTCTTTTCTCTTTATTTTTACTGTATTCGCTATTATATTGTTCCGAGATCTCAAGGGAGAGAAAAGCGGAGTTTTGTATATCCAAAAAAGACGGAAAACCCGATTTTAAGATTTTTGTTTCACAGCAGGATATGTGTATTTTAACAGAGAAAGACAGGGAGAGGATCGATAAACGCTTTAAATTGCTTAAGCAACATATAAGGGCGGTATGTGATAGGCTTAACGTGCCATACTCCATTATTTTAAGTGGGGACTTCACAGCGCGAATTATTCCTTGCCGTATAGAAGCCTCGCTTCTTTGCCTCAAGACACCGCCGGTCTTTTTAGACTAAGAGAACCAAGAGCAAAATAAGCAGGGCAGAGTTATCCCCGCTGTCCTTGTTTCCGAGAAGCAAAAATAAAAGTGTGGCGATAAGTATTTCATCGGAGCCGAGGGACGATCTTTTTTCCTTCGAATCCAAAAAAGATAAAAAAGACGGTGAATTCTTTTTGTTTTCACCGTCCTTTTTATTGTCATTATCAAAATTTTCGTGTGCCTCTGTTTCGATTGTATCAGTATCTTCCGTGTGTATGGGGAGTGCAGATATCCGTCCTACGGCATCTCTTTGTATTTTTTCTTTCTCTTCTTTTTGCGAGGCTCTGAATGCTGTGCCGCCGTAATGAATTGGGATTTTGTAATCATTATTTTCGGTGTTTCTGCTGTACATTCCCGTGCCTCCCTTTTATAGTGATTTCAAAATGTCTCCAAGTCTTGAAAGCTTTATAAGACGGTCTATAGTATCCGCCTTTTCATGGCTGAGATAGGGCTTGAGAGCGCATAAAAGTGCCTCTCTGTCAGCTTCGCTCTTGCTTTTTGGCCCTCCGCCTCCGATAAGAGAAAGAAGCAGGGGAAGCTTACTTATAAGCTCGGGCGGAATAGACGGAAGAGCAGATGCGCTTACCGCCGGAGCTTCTTCAGACTGAGGTAATGCATTTTTTTCTGAATTATTACCGCTTTGGGATAGTGCAGAGAGAATGCCCCCAAGCCTTGATGAAAGGTCTTCATCATTTGTACTTGCGGCCTGGGTCGTAGAATTATCGGTATTCTCTTTTTCGATAGTCGGCGGGGTTATCCCTGCGTTTCCGAATGCAGTCGCTATGTTTTTTACAAGGTCCGGATTTGCGCTGAGCATCTTTATCATTCCGCTGAGAGCTTCAGGGGAGGGAGGAGTACCGAGAGAAGGGGTTACACCCCCGTCACTCATGGCCTGCTCCTTTTGTTTTTCTTCCAGGCATCAAGATCTGCGGCGGCCCTTGTTATATCCTCGTCGGTAGCACCTGCAAGAGCCTTTCTTATTGAAGATATGTCCTTTGACGATATACCAAAGGACGAAAGGTCCAACCCCGATTCTGCGGCAACAGATTCTATTACCCCTTTAAGCTGTGTATCGTTCAGAGTGAGAAGACGGTCGAGCGCCTTACGGTCAAGTTTCATTGTGTGACCTCCTTTTTGTTTTTCGTTTTCAGTATATGAGGCAAAAAAGAGGAATGACAAAGCGTTAGTCCCCAAAAAATGGATTTTTTCGGTAAAATATGTTAAAAATCTGACATAAAATCAAAAAATCTCTTGATTATTAAAGAAAATGTGGTAAACTATATAGGTAGGAAAATTTTTGGAGGATTTATAGATATGAACAAACTTGAAAAGAATTCACGCTTTGCGGGAATAGAAGGCCCTGTCCTTACAATCGTAATGGACGGCGTAGGACTTGCTCCTAAAACGGAATCAAACGCTGTTGCGATGGCGTATACTCCCACCCTTGATTCACTTATGGCAAAATACCCCATGGTTACACTCAAGGCTCACGGCACGGCAGTAGGTCTTCCCTCTGACGATGATATGGGTAACAGCGAGGTCGGTCACAATGCTCTTGGTGCAGGTCAGGTATTTGCGCAGGGCGCAAAGCTTGTTTCGCAGTCTATTGAGAGCGGAAAGATGTTTGCTTCTTCTACCTGGCAGGAGCTTGTGGCAAACGTAAAGACAAATGCTTCCACGCTTCATTTTATCGGCCTTTTCTCCGACGGTAACGTGCATTCTCATATAGACCACCTTAAGTCTATGCTTACCGAGGCTAAGAAACAGGGCGTAAATAAGGTCCGCATCCACATCCTTATCGACGGACGTGACGTTGGTGAGACGAGTGCGCTTGATTATATCGAGCCTTTTGAAGCATTTATTGCTTCTCTTCGCAGTGCTGATTTCGATATAAAGATCGCAAGCGGCGGCGGAAGAATGAAGATAACTATGGATAGATACGAGGCTGATTGGAGCATGGTTGAGCGTGGATGGCAGACTCACGTTCTCGGCGAGGGCCGTCAGTTCTGCTGCGCTGCAAAGGCAGTCGAGACTTACCGTGATGAGCTTAAGGTCATCGACCAGGATCTTCCTCCCTTCGTTATCGCAGAGGACGGTAAGCCCGTTGGAACTATTGAGGATGGCGACAGCGTTATTTTCTATAACTTCCGTGGCGACCGATCGATAGAGATATCAAAGGCCTTTGAGGATGAGAGCTTTGATAAGTTTGACAGAGTTCGCTTCCCCAAGGTCGTTTACGCAGGTATGCTTGAATATGACGGTGACCTCCATATTCCTCACAAGTACCTCGTTTCTCCCCCCGAGATAACGAATACTATGGGTGAATATCTTGTTAACACAGGCGTTTCTCAGCTTGCTATCTCCGAGACTCAGAAGTATGGCCACGTGACCTATTTCTGGAATGGAAACAAGAGCGGCAAGTTCTCCGAGGAGCTTGAGACCTATATTGAAGTGCCTTCCGACGTAGTTCCCTTTGAGCAGAGACCTTGGATGAAGTGTGCAGAGATAACAGACAAACTCATCGAGTGCCTTGAGAGCGGAAAATATAAGTACCTTCGTGTGAACTTCCCGAACGGTGATATGGTAGGCCATACGGGTAACCTTGAGGCTACCATCTGCTCTATGGAAGCGCTTGACCTTCAGCTTGCCAGAATTCTCACAGTTGTTGACAAGCTCCACGGTGCGGCTCTTATAACCGCTGACCACGGTAATGCTGACGAGATGTACGAAATGGATAAGAAGTCGGGACAGCCTAAGGCAGGTAAGGACGGCTCCTTCAAGTCGAAGACAAGCCATACGCTTAACCCCGTTCCCTGCATAGTTTATGATAACTTCAGCGCAGATAAGTATACTGTCAAGGCTGATGAGGGCAAGTTCGGCCTTTCAAACGTTGCCGCAACTATGGTAAACCTTCTTGGCTACGATGCCCCCGATATGTGGGATGAATCTATAATTGAGATATAATACAATAATAGCGGTAGGATATTTTATATATTCTACCGCTTCTTTGTAAAAAAATTTACATTTGCTTGATAAAATGATATTGCTATTGTTCGAGTTTTGGAATATAATACATATGCATATACTAATTTTTATATTTGAGAGGTTATTATGGATTTTATGTCTGCAAGAGAAGCTGCTGACAAATGGGGCATTTCTCAAAGAAGGGTAGCAATTCTTTGTTCGGAACAAAGAATTGCTGAAGCAACTATGGTAGGTAATATGTGGATAATACCTACAACGGCAGAAAAACCAATAGATGCAAGAAGTACACGATACAACAAAACTGAAGGGAAATCTGTTAAGCCTTTCTTGAAGTGGGCAGGTGGTAAAGGTCAGCTTCTTAAAGAAATTGAAGGCTATTATCCTTTTGCAGATGGTCGTATTACAAAATATGCAGAGCCATTTGTTGGTGGTGGTGCTGTTTTGTTTGATATACTCAGCAAATATGATTTAGAAGAAGTTTATATCAGTGATATTAACGCTGAACTTATTAATACTTATCGCATTATTCGTGATGATATTGATGTTTTGATTGAAACACTCTACTCCATGCAAAATGATTTCATTCCGTTAGATGCGGATAATCGCAAGGCATATTATATGGAAAAACGTGAGCGTTTCAATGATTTGAAGGTCAATGGAAACGAGAATATCAATATTGAAAAGTCGGCATTGATGATTTTCTTGAATAAGACTTGTTTCAATGGTTTGTTTAGAGTTAACAAAAAAGGTTTGTTTAACGTTCCTATGGGAGCATATAAAAATCCTATGATTTGCGACGAAAACAACCTTAGAGCTGTATCAGAGAAATTGCAGAGAGTTACTATTGTATGCGGAGATTACAGAGACTCTGCTGAATTTATTGACGAGAACACCTTTGTTTATTTCGACCCACCATACAGACCCATTACTGACACTGCAAGTTTTACTGCATATACTGAAAACCTGTTTAATGATGATGAGCAGATTGAGCTTGCACGGTTTGTTGATGATATGCATATAAAAGGTGCAAAGGTTGTAATTAGTAATTCCGATCCGAAAAACTCAAACACAGAAGATGATTTCTTTGATAACATTTATTCGGCTCATAAAATTAAACGAGTTGAAGCAACACGAATGATTAACTGTAATAGTGAAGCAAGAGGAAAAATCAAAGAGTTGCTTATTAGTAATTTTTAAGGAGGTTTATATATCCCATACGGAGAATACGCACAATGTCCTTGCTGTGGGAAGACAACATATGGTAAGGATGATATAGAACAAGAATTTGGATACAGGAATATGGGCGGTGGTCGTTACATACATCAATCATATTGCCGTGATTGTCGTTCGGCTCATTGTGAAGCCGGCAAACCTTGCAAGGTTAAATAAAGTATTGTCGGGGAGAAATATTATGATAAAGAATGGAAAAGGCGGAGGAAACACAAAAACAGGACTAGTCTTTGAGGGAAAAACTGATTTGGCAACCTTCTTAAATAGTCAAGATGGATATCGTGTGACGGATGGTATTGTGTTTTATAATGGTGAAAAAGTTGCTCGCATATTCAAAAAACACGGATTTTATAGATATTTAAAGGAAGTTGGAATTGATTGGTCAAAGATTATTTCTAAAAAACTTCTGCCAGATGACAGCATTTATGTAATCATAAATAACACGCTTTTTATTATCGAATGCAAATATCAGCAAGTCGCAGGTTCTGTTGATGAAAAATTGCAGACCTGTGATTTTAAGAGAAAGCAATATCAGAAGTTGATGGCACAGCTCAATATTGATGTAGAATACATCTATCTGCTTTCAGAGTGGTTCAAAAATCCTAAATACAAGGACGTTTTGGATTATATCATCAGTATGCGTTGCCACTACTATTTTGAGTACATACCACTTACAAAGTTAGGATTACCTGTGCCGCCTAACAGCGAGGAGGAATAAGTGATGTCAAGAGATTTTAATACTTGGTTATCAGGTTTTCGTGATAGTATCGCAGATTATGGTTATTACATAGATTTTGAAAAGGTTCACAGAAATGTGGATGATATCAAGGTCGAACTTAATATCTTAAACTCTCTCATCGGCTCTAAAAATATTGAGGCTGATTTTGAGAATTTGCTAAGAAAATATCCTGAAGTATTGAAGTGTATTCCTCTGCTATTAGCGGTTCGAGCAAATGAAATATATTGTCAGGATGAAAACGGTGGTCATTTATTCCAATTTGATTTTGGAAAGTATCTGCCGAACAGTCACGCTCATTATGATAGATACAAATATTTTATGCGTGAAACCGGATTGTTTGATTTGTTGGAAAATCATATTGTGAATAACCTAGTTGACTACGCAACGGGGGTTGAAACGGGTCTTGATTCTAACGGTCGTAAAAATCGTGGCGGTCACCTTATGGAAGATTTAGTTGAGGGCTTTATTCAAAAAGCAGGCTTTATAAAAGGTGTTAATTACTTCAAGGAAATGTATATCCACCAAATTACCGATAAATGGAACATAGACTTATCAGCTATTTCTAATCAAGGCAAGATGGAAAAACGCTTTGATTTTGTCGTGAGGACACATAATATGATTTATGGTATCGAAACCAACTTTTACGGAAGTGGTGGCAGTAAACTGAATGAAACTGCACGTAGTTATAAAACTCTTGCGTGGGAAACCGAAGAGATTGTCGGTTTTACTTTTGTTTGGTTTACCGACGGAAAAGGTTGGACAAGTGCAAGAAACAACCTCGAAGAAACTTTCGATGTTATGCAACACATTTACAACATTAAAGATTTGGAGAATGGTGTAATTAGCGAGGTTTTTAGGTAATGGCTAAGAAAATTACTCAATGGGAACCGGAAGATTTCGAACTTGAAATGACTACACATTGGTCATTCCCCAAACGTGGGGATTGGGCAACTCACGATGCAAAGTGGCGTGGTAATTGGTCGCCGTACATTCCTCGAAATATTTTGCTCCGTTATTCAAAAGAGAATGATTTGGTTCTTGACCAGTTCGTCGGCGGAGGCACAACTCTTGTAGAAGCAAAATTATTAAACAGAAATATTATTGGCGTAGATGTTAATGACGTTGCTCTTGCTCGTTGCAAGGAGAAAACAACATTTGAACACGAAGGTGCAAACGGCAAGGTATTTCTTTATAGAGGTGATGCAAGAAATCTTGATTTTATTCCGGACAACAGTATAGATTTAATTTGCACTCATCCGCCGTATGCCAATATTATTCAGTACAGCGAAAATATTCCTGAAGATTTATCATTGTTAAAGGTTAAAGATTTTCTTGAGGAAATGAAAAAGGTTGCCGCAGAAAGTTACCGTGTTCTAAAGAAAGATAAATTCTGTGCTGTTCTTATGGGTGACACCCGCCAAAAAGGTCATATGATACCGATGTCTTTTGACGTTATGCGTGTTTATGAGGAAGCAGGGTTCAAACTTAAAGAACTCATTATCAAAGAACAACATAATTGCAAGGCAACAGGCTATTGGAAAACAAATAGCGTAAAATTCAATTTTCTTTTAATTGCTCACGAATACTTGTTTGTGTTTAGAAAGTAAATAAAAACAGTCGGCTCACGAAAGTGAGCCGACTGTTTTTATAGCTTAAATCCAAAAAAGTTTTTAACGTTGTTATAGCAGATATCACTTATGAGCTGTGCAAGGTCATTTATACTGCCCTCGTATATTCCTTCCTCTACCCATCTGCCAAGGGTGTTGCAGAGAACTCTGCGGAAAACGTCGTGTCTAAAGGGAAGGGTAAAGATATCCGAGCCTGATATAAGACCAAGAGAATTGCCGAGTGCCCCAAGCTCTGCACAGCGGATTATCTGATCCCTCATTCTGTCAATAGAGCAGTCGGAGAGGGCAGAAGCGGACTGCGGTATGCAAATACCGTGCAATGCTCCGCCTGATATGACGGTGCGTGGAAGCACTCCCTTTTCATTCATAAAAGCGAGAAGAGCAGAAAGATCGCTTTTCACACAGGATGAAGCATCTCTTATATCAAGCTGCATCACAAGATCGAGCTTTTTGTATATTCGACCGAGGATATACATCATTTCACATCGGAAGAGCGCCATTTCATCATTGGTGAGTTCATCACCGTTACGGTCTATCGCCTTTTTAAGAATAACGTCAGCATGGTATTCATCGGGCTTTATGAATGTCATATCGCCCTGTATTTTGTGAACTGTGCTTTTGCACCCGTGCTCCTTAAATCGCAGAGCCAGAATTTCAAGAGCATTTTCGAGACTTCGAACGTCCTTTATAGTGGTTGCACAGCTCTCTCCAAGCTCCGTTATATATTCACGTATCCCTTTATCGCCTATATTCATAAGCTTTTCGGGATAAAAGGTGGGAAGTATGCTTATGTCAGAATTTTGAGGAAGACCAAGTGCGGCTGACGGGTCCTTTGATATGCATATAAGAGCTACTCCGTTTTCCCTTAAAAACTCCTTTGCACTCTTTTCTTTGGTGCTCATTTCATCCGCAGTAAAATCCCAAATTTTATCGCAATTTTCTCGGTTTAGGGGTAGGTTTAGCCCGAAATATCTGTGCAGAAAAAGGTGAGAAAGCGTATATATCGGATTTCCTATGAGAGACGGCATAATTGCGCAGAATTCACGGAATCTGTCGTAGTCGGAAGCAGTCTCGATATATCTGTTGTCAAAGTCTGCGATAACGAGAGCATCATTTATGCAGGGCATGAGCTCGGTTACGTTTGATGGTACGGAACGGAGAGCCTTTTCACGGGAGCAGACGAGTGGGTCTATTATCGGAAGCTCTTTTGCGTAAGTATCGTAAAGAAACTCTGCAGTCTTGTTCCCGAGGAGAAAATCATTATTCTTCATATGGCCCTCCTTCTTTTACTTTCTTAAATAACTTTATCACATTATGTTGATTTTTTCAATAGTTTTTGAAAAAAACGGAGCTAACAAAACAGTTTTTCAAAATTATGTTGCAAAAAAGAAATAAATAATATATAATATATAGTATCAAAATTTCGGGAGTTAAAAATGAACGATCTTAAGAATTTCAGCCTTTTATATCCGAGCTTGGAGTCCTTTGCAGAGCATTATTCGGGAAAGGATGTTCCGAATATAAGCATGGACGAGCTCTCGGAGCTTGGACTTCTTGAATTCCTCGACCCCAGAAGCCGTGACCTCTCCGAATATTTTACATCATCACCCTCTGTTATGAATTACCGCCGTGAGATGTTCCGTGATATGCTCTCACACGAGGAGCTTGGAAGGATGCTTTCCTCTGTCATCCCGATACTTTCCGACATCGGTGAGCTTCGCCGTCTTGAGGCTGACAGCGGAAATACCGAAGACTATCTTATGTGTATCACCGAGATAGAGCTATATATTTCGAGCATAGATCTTCTTCGCCGTTATCTTGTTCCGCTTCGTGAAGAGCTTAAGAGCGAGGCGTTCAGAACCCTTGCAGAGCGTATATATGAGCTCTCGGAGAGCGATTATTATAAGGAACTCAACGTAAGGCTTAATGAGCTTACAAACAGAGTGCGTGAGATAAAATCGGTTACTATCGGTGTTAATCTTGACGCACAGCTGCGAGCCACCGAGGCGGGCGTGCTCTCGATAAATTCGGATAAATTCCGCTCGGGCGACGTGCTTGATAAGATACTTCATATAGGGCAAAAGAACGATGGTTATACTTGCATAGCGAACCTTGTTCCTTTTGGAAAGAAGCAAAATGAGAACCAAAAAACGGCGCTTTCTCTTGCTTTTAATTCCGCAATAAACGACGTTTACCGTTCTTCTCTCCGTTCTTGGAAGAAGATAGTTCAGACCTACGTCCTTGAAAACACCGATTTTCTTCTTAACCTTATGCCCGAGATAGAATTTATCGGCAAGGCTACGGCGATGATGCGTGAGCTCGAGGCAAGAGGCTGTCCTCTCGTCACTCCCGAAATTGCCGGCATTGACGAGGGCAAATTTATAGCGAAAGATCTTTATAATCCTTGCGTTGCGCTTAAAATAGACGATGAGATAGTTCCGAACGACGTCTCCTTTGACGGTGAAACATCAATTTTCGTTTTGACAGGCCCCAACAGAGGCGGCAAGAGCGTTGTTACCTGTGCTATCGGACTTGCACAGGCTATGATGCAGCTTGGAATGTTCGTTCCTGCAAGGGAAGCGGTCATTAGTCCCGTTGACGGAATATTTACTCATTTCCCGACAGGCTCGGAGGACACGATAGACAAGGGAAGGCTTGGCGAGGAGTGCGCACGTCTTATGGGTATCTTCGATAAGATAACATCACGCAGTCTTGTTCTCCTTGACGAATCCCTTTCCTCCACAGGCTCATACGAGGCTTCGTATATTGCCGCAGAGGTACTTTCGGGACTCGCAAGATACGGCTGTCGCTGTCTCTTCTCCACTCACCTTCACGAGCTTGCCGCCGAGATAGACGCCATAAATGAAAAAAGTGCAAGAGAGGGCGGAGGACGCATTGATACTCTCGTTGCGGGAATCTATGACGGAAAGCGCTCCTTTAAGATAGTCAGAGCAAAGCCTGACGGCAAGAGCTATGCAAGAGATATAGCCGAGAAATACGGATTAACCTACGACAATATAGTAAAGAGAATAAAATAACATTTTGGCGCAAAATGCGCCAAGAAGGAGTTAATATGGATAAGATACTTAATTTGCTTGAGGAAAATGCGACCTATACGGTGGAACAGCTCGCCGCAATGTGCGACCGCAGTGAAGATGAGCTTCGAGCCACGATAGATAATTATGAAAAAGAGGGAGTTATTCTCGGTTACAAGGCACTTGTTGACTGGGATAAGACCGACCGTGAATACGTGAGTGCATTTATCGAAGTCAAAATAACCCCCAAGCATGATTTCGGTTTTGACAAGGTTGCCAGAACTATCAGTCAGTATCCCGAGGTGCAGAGCGTTTATCTTATGTCGGGCGTTTTTGATCTTGCAGTACTTATCGAGGGCAAGACTTTACGCGAGGTTGCATATTTCGTTACCCATAAGCTCTCTACCCTTGAGGACGTTATGTCCTGCTCGACTCATTTTGTTCTGCGCAAATATAAAGATAAGGGCGTTGAATACAGAGTGCCCGACGTAGATCAAAGAGGAGAACTATAATGTTTGATTATTCCAAGGTGCTTTCAAGCACCGTTTCCGAGATGAAGCCCTCGGGTATAAGAAAATTTTTCGATATGCTTCAGGAGATGAAGGACGTTGTCGGCCTTACTGTCGGTCAGCCTGATTTTGTCACTCCTTGGCATATAAGAGAAGCGGGAATCGACTCTCTTAAGGACGGCAAGACCTATTATACGTCAAATGCCGGACTTTTGGAGCTCAGATGCGAGATAGCAAAGTATCTTGACAGACGTTTCTCTCTTAAATATGATGGAGAAAAAGAGGTCGTTGTCACAGTCGGCGGCTCGGAGGCGATAGATATTGCTATCAGAGCTTGCGTTGAAAACGGTGATGAGGTCATTGTACCCACTCCTTGCTTTGTTTGCTATGAACCCTGCGTCCGCCTTGCAGGCGGAGTGCCCGTTATACTTGAAACCAAGCCCGAGAATAAGTTTAAGGTCGACCCCGAGGAGCTAAAGAGCCTTATTACACCGAGGACAAAGATGCTTATTCTTGCTTATCCCAACAATCCTACGGGAGCGATAATGACAGAGGATGAGCTGAAGGCCATCGCAGAGGTTATAAAGGACACGAATATCGTCGTTCTTTCCGACGAGATATATTCCGAGCTTACATACGGCCGCCGTCATACCTCCTTTGCAAATCTTGAGGGGATGCACGAGAGAACGATAATAGTCAGCGGCTTCTCTAAGAGCTACGCTATGACGGGTTGGAGAATGGGTTATATTGCGGCTCCGCAGCCCCTTGCATCACAGATGCTCAAGCTTCATCAGTACGTTATTATGTGTGCTCCAACAACTAGCCAGTTTGCGGCACTTGAAGCTGTTATGAACGGTGATGATGACATTGAGATGATGAAAGAGGAATACGACCGCAGAAGAAAATATCTTGTAAAGCGATTTGCAAAGATGGGCGTTGAGTGCTTTGAGCCTGAGGGGGCATTTTATGCTTTCCCGAATATCGGTCAGTTCGGCCTTTCGAGCGAGGAGTTTTGCGAGAAGCTTCTTTACGAGCATAAATGTGCTATTATTCCCGGCACTGCCTTTGGCAGAAACGGCGAGGGCTTTGCCCGTATTTCATACGCATATTCGATAAAGCATATCGATCAGGCCCTTGACAGAATAGAAGAGTTTGTAAAAACGTTTTGATAAGAAAGCGGTTGCCTTTTGGCAACCGCTTTCCCTATTCTTTTTTATAGTTAACTATTATGATTCCGAGTGAAACCAGAATGAGTGCAAGCAGATACTGCCATTTGAGGACGTCCTCCCCCAGCACAAGTGCAGAGATGATCACACCGGATATCGGGTTTATGAAATTATATACGCTTATCTTGCCGAGA
>SVUB01000029.1 GCA_015063495.1 Oscillospiraceae bacterium | reverse complement strand
CTATAACCGACGGTCAGATCACGTTTGCCGGAGGTCCTGACGAGTACGTTAACATGTTCGGTGGAAACAATGATCTTATCAAGAAGATCGTTGTAGAGAATACTGCTAACGTAACTATCACCACTTACTTTGGTGGTATCAACTGCATGGCTAACCTTGAGACAGTTATCATTCCCGATACTGTAACTCAGTATGGCGGTACCTGGAGCCAGGGTATGTTTGCAAACAACCCCAAGCTCACAACAGTTGGTAAGGCAAGCAGCTACGTTGATGGCGTTGTAGACCTTTCTTGGATGGGTAACACCTACGCTGATGGAAAGTACTATGCTTTCTGCCCCGGTTCTACTTCTATTAAGGCAATAAAACTTGAAGGACTTACAGGCGGTCTCTATCTCCGTGCAGGAACATTTGAGGGCTGTACAGCTCTTGAGAGCATCACTATCCCTGCTTCAGGCTGGACACAGATAGAAGCAGGTGCATTCAATAACTGCACTTCTCTTAAGACCGTTACAATTCTTGAGCCCTTCGACTACGATAGTGCTTGGCCTGCAGGCGATCCCTTCTCCGGTTGTCCTATCGAGACAATTATCATAACGAACAAGGATAATCTGCTTGTAGCACAGCCTAACCTCAAGGCTTTCTGCGATGCTAAGGTTGCAGCAGGTGCATCTGTTTATGACTACGAAGAATACTACATGGAGTATCCTATCACAGGCTCCTATGCAAATGGTCACTTCGATTGGTCTATCTCTGAGGATGGCGTTATGACCATCACTCCTACCCAGGCAGCTGTTGACAATGCTGAGACATACGGTGGCAAGGTAGTTATCCTGCTCTCTATGGGTGCAGGTGATGACGTCGATAACCTTATGAAGCATTATGATAAGTATATAAGCACAGTTCGTATCGTTAATACAGATGACGTAGCTCTTACAGAGATCTACGGCGGTATTTCCGATATGAAGACCCTCCAGACCATCGTAATTCCCGACACTGTAAATAGCTGGTTCGGTAGATGGGGTGGCAACGGCTTTGCAAATAACACTGCTCTTACCACTCTCGTAAAGGAAAGTGCATACGTTGCAGACACAACAGGTGTTGTAGACTTCTCTTGGTTCAATATCCCGTGGGGAGACGGTAAGTATGACAATATCTTTGCCGGCTGCTCCGCTATAACTAACATTGAGCTCGGAACCAGCCCTGTTTACTGGCTCCGCGGCACGTTCGCAAACTGCACGTCTCTTAAGAGCGTAAACTTCTCTTCTGCTACAGCAAGCTCGTATATCGAGATTATCGGTAGTACTTTTGCAGGTTGTACAGCACTTGAGTCCTTCTATATGGTTAAGGCTGATCCCATTGTTGCGGCATCCGCATTCGAAGGCTGCTCCAACCTTACAATCTACTGCATGGATGGCTCTACTATGGAAACCGTAGCTAATGAGCTCGTTGCTGCAGGAACTATCGAGGGCGTTAAGACTCTTGCTTCCGGCGTAACCTTTGATGGCTACAAGGTACGTACCGCAGGCTATAACGGCCTCCGTGGTATCATGTATTTCAACAATACAAATGACAGCGCATTCAAGCTCCTTGAATACGGAGGACTTGTTGTAAGTGCTGATAACAGAGCTAAGGAAGCGGTTAGCGTATCTTATGACCTTGCAACAAATGCAGCAACTGCAAGCAAGGGCGTAATGCTCGTTCCTGTTTTCGAAACTGTTGACGGTGTACTTGAGCAGACAGGTAAGACTCTTACCAACGCAGATGATACTGCTGAACTTCCTGAGGGAGCTACATGCTTCGCAGTTTCTCTCGTTAAGTTCGACACTGCAGCGGCTGATAACCACCTTGCAGACAATGTTTACATTGCCGGCTACGAGGTATGGCAGTTTGGCGACGAGGTTGTTGTATTCCTCTCCGATTACGGAACAGGTAGTGCAACAGTTAATGAGGAACCCGTTGTATCAAATGGTGAGACTAGCCTTTACAAGATGTGCAAGTACGCTATATCTCAGAATGCAGCACTTGCAAGCAACGCAATCATCAGCCCTGTTATCTCTAAGGTAGAGGTTGCTTAAGTAAAAGCTTAGTTAGACAAAACAAATAACTTTAGGGGCTGTTGCAAACGCAACAGCCCCTTTTGCTATGTAAAAAAGACGGAGAATTGATTTCTCCGCCTTTTTCTTTTAGTGCTTATTTCTGTTCTTCGGGATAAGTGCAATAATAAGGATAATTACCGCAATCGCAACGATCACCGCAATTATAATGCCGACTACACTGCTGCTCTCGTCCGTCATATTGTCGGCAGTTCCCGAATCCTCGCCTACGGGAGCTCTATCGGTATCTCTCGGAGCAGTAGCGCCGTTACCGTCCATTCCGTCGACGATGTTGTCCATAGCGCCGCCTATTCCGGCAGTGTCGTTGCCCGTCATTCCGCCACCAAGAGCGCCGTCGTCACCGTTGTCCTCTACCACGCCGTCTCCGTCCGTGTCGCCGAGGTTTCCGCCATCGGGCGTCTGGTCGCCCATAAGTCCGCCGTTTGAGGTATCATTTCTTGTGCTTCCATTTGCGCCGTTATCATGCATATCGATGCCTGCACGGTCACCAATACCGCTAAGTCCGTTTCCTGCGCTTCCGCCGCTTCCTCCGTTTGCCCCGGGAACACCCATAACGGCGTTTGCCGAGATAGCGAGAAGTGAGGCAATAACGCAAAAGCAAAGAGCGAGAGTCAGAAAAGATTTTAATCTTCCTTTATTTATATACTTGTTTTTCAAAACAATTTCCTCCTGCCGTTTTTTCGGCTTTTTTTCTTTTAGATACGTTAAAAGTCTTTCCCGAAAAGCCTTTTTATATGCGTTTTTACGCAAAACGAGAAAAATTAACAAAATATTAGGTAAAATTCAAAAAAACTATTGACAGACGGAGAAAAGAGTGGTAAAATATTTATTACCTCTGTGCGAGGGCTTTTTTGTTGTGCTCTTTTGGGCACGGACATGCTGCGCCAAACCACTATTACAGTGGGTGCATGTTCGCTCCGTCAGAGGGAGGTACACTTCGTTCTCTGAACGAAAATAAAATTTAATTGGGAGGTGCCGAAAACATGGCTAATGATGCAAGAGTTAAGATTACTCTCGTTTGCTCCGAGTGCAAGCAGAGAAATTACGACACAAAGAAAAACAAGAAGAATGATCCTGACAGACTTGAAATGAACAAGTTCTGCCGCTTCTGCCGCAAGCACACTCTTCACAAAGAATCTAAGTAAGCGGAGGGAGAAAAGATGGCTACAAAGAATATTATCAAAGTTGCCCTTGTCACTCTCCTTACTTTTGCACTTGTGATCTGTGCTATGCCCTTTGCTTTTGCTGTTGAGACCGAAGGACTTGATTCTGATTCTGTTGCTGACATCGCTACAGACACAGTTGCTCCCGAGGCCGCAGACTCTACTGCTGACACTGCTGTCGATACTGCTGACGATACTTCCGCTGATACAGAGGAGATCGCAAAGGACACCGCAGAGGCAGGAGATGAGACTGGTGCCGATACTACCGAGACCACAGGAGAGACTTCCGCTACCGAAGAGGAAAAGGGAATCTCCACAGGAACTATCGTTAGCATCGCTATCGTTGCCGTTATCGTTGTTGTTGCTGCAGTTTACTGCATAAAGAACAGAGAAAAGGTAGCAAAGTTCTTCCGTGAGGTAAGAAGTGAGTGCAAGAAGGTCGTATGGACCCCTTGGAAGCAGGTTAAGAAGAGCACGTTCGTAGTTGTGATAATCATTATCATCTGCGTGATCGTAATTGGTCTTCTTGACTATCTCTTCAACACAGGAATCGTTTCTCTCGGAAGTCTTATCTGAGGAAAGTAAGAAATGAGCGATATCAATGAAATGAACGTCGGACCGAGATGGTATGTGGCGCACACCTATGCCGGTTACGAAAACAAGGTTAAAGCAAACCTTGAAAAAATTATTGAAAACCGTGGACTTGGACATTTGATATACGATATCAAAATTCCCGTTGAAACAATAGTTGAAAAGGACGGCGACGTCGAAAAGATCACCGAGGTCAAGGTGTTCCCGAGCTACGTGCTCGTTAAGATGACTATGACCGAGGAGAGCTGGCACGTTGTCCGCAACATTACGGGCGTAACGGGCTTCGTAGGCCCCGGCTCGAGACCCACTCCGCTGACAGAGGCAGAGGTAGATGCGCTTAACATTGAAGAGAAGCGCACCGAGCGTCTTGCATTTAAGGAAGGCGATGAGGTCATCGTTGCAAGCGGTCTCTTTGAAGGCTATAACGGAACAGTCCAGTCTATATCCGAGGACAATAAGAAGGTCACGGTACTCGTTAAGAGAGGCCGCCGTGATATGCCCGTTGAGCTTGACGCAAATATGGTCAAGGTCGTAAAATAAGGGCGCGCCTATTTTGGCAAACGGGCTTTTGCCCGATAGTGGGAGGAAGAAAAATTTTGAATTCTTCCGCACAGTACCACATTTGGAGGTGTAATTATTATGGCAAAGAAAATACTTGGTTACATTAAGTTACAGCTGCCGGCAGGTAAGGCTACTCCTCAGCCTCCGGTAGGTCCCGCACTCGGTCAGTACGGTGTTGCAATTCCCGTATTTACCAAGGAATTTAACGAAAGAACAAAGAAGGACATCGGTCTTATCATCCCCGTAGTTATCACGGTATATGCTGACCGTTCGTTCTCCTTCATCACAAAGACTCCTCCCGCACCCGTTCTTATAAAGAAGGCTTGCGGCATAGAGACTGCTTCCGCAACTCCCAACAAGACAAAGGTTGCACAGCTCACAAAGGAGCAGGTAAAGAAGATCGCCGAAACAAAGATGCCCGACCTCAATGCAGCTTCTCTTGAGGCAGCTATGAGCATGGTTGCAGGTACAGCCCGCAGCATGGGTATCACAGTTGAGGAATAAGGGGGTACGGTAAAATGGCAAAAGTAGGAAAGAAATACGAAGAGAGCTCTAAGCTCATCGAAAGATCTAAGCTTTATGATCCCAGCGAGGCTGTTGCACTTGTTTGCCAGACCTCAAAGGCAAAGTTCGACGAGACTATCGAAGTACACGTTCGTCTCGGCGTTGACTCCCGTCACGCTGACCAGCAGGTTCGTGGCGCTATCGTTCTTCCCAACGGTACAGGTAAGACTGTAAAGACCCTCGTTATCACCAAGGGTGACGACAAGGTAAATGCCGCTAAAGAGGCAGGTGCTGACTACGTTGGTGCTGAGGAATACGTTGAGAAGATCACAAAGGAAAACTGGTTTGATTTCGACGTTCTTATCACAAGCCCTGATATGATGGGTCTTGTAGGTCGTCTTGGTAAGGTGCTCGGTCCTAAGGGACTTATGCCTAACCCCAAGGCAGGTACCGTAACTCCCGACGTCGGACGTGCAGTTAAGGAAGCTAAGGCAGGTAAGATTGAGTACCGTCTTGATAAGACTAACATCATCCACTGCCCCATCGGTAAGGCATCCTTCGGTGCAGAGAAGATTCAGGAGAACTTCGACGCACTTCTCGGTGCTATTATCAAGGCTAAGCCTGCTGCATCCAAGGGTCAGTACATCAAGAGCTGCGTTCTCGCATCCACGATGGGCCCCGGCGTAAAGGTAAACCAGGCAAAGCTTGGCTAATTAAAAGCAAATAAAAACAGATGCCGAAAGGCATCTGTTTTTTGCTTTTGCGGCGGAACACCGTTTTATTTGTTTTTGTTATTGAGTTCCTCTATCTCGGCGTCAATAGCTCGTCTGACCTCGCAGACCTCTTCATAGAATATGCGGGCGGGAACTCTTTCTGCTCCGTGACCGAGAACTATCATCTGCTCAAGGTTATCCGAGGTCGCAACTCGCACACGGTACTTTTTCGCCATTTCAAGCGACACTCGCTCGATATATGCGTCGGCAGTTTCAGCTTCCTTGGTGTAGACGACGTGAATTCCACCCTGCTTTTCAACAGAGCCTCGTCCACCCGTCACCTTGTAAGCGTCAAAAACGAGTATGACACCAATATCACGATATCCCTGATAGTTGCAGAGAATGTTTATAAGAAGCTGACGGGCAAGATTCAGATTGTCCTCGGCGACTTTTTTGAGGTCATCCCAGGCAAAAATAATATTGTAGCCGTCAACAAGGAGATATTCAGGCAAAACAGGCTTTGGTTTTGATGTTTTTGGGCTCTTTTTCTTATCGTAATCGTGCACGGTACGCTCGGGCGGCAGTGCACGTTTTTTAATAGGCCCATATGTGCGCTCGAATATCGTCGCAAGCTCCTTGTCCATAAGGACGTTCTCTTCGTAGGAGAGAGAAGAACGCTTTTTTGCACTTGCAACGGCATTTTCTTCCCATTCTTCCTCGGTTGGCTGACCTTTTCTGTAAAAATTCTCGACGTGCATCATTCCCTCGGCCTCGTTCCATTTACAAACGAAGCCTGCACCATGTGCACAAAATACCGAATCAGCCGTGTTTTCGGGATCTCTTTCGGGGTCGTAACCGATAGCGGAAATCACTTTATCGGGTTCTTTACATTCCTTATATCCGCCAAAATTTAGAACGAGTCTTCCTCTGCCTCTCGTGTAGGCGCTGACGTCCTTTGCATAGGAGCGCATAGCGGAAACGGGGGCGTATCCCGAAATGCTCATAAGAGCTCCGTCCTCGGAGGACTCAGGCGGAGTAAAGCTTCCGTTCATAAGACCGACGTCGGATATTGCTCTGCCGATGTTTTCCTGCGGAACGGTGAGACTAAAGCTGTAATACGGTTCAAGAAGAACACTTTTGGCTCTCATAAGCCCTTGCCTTACGGCACGGTAGGTCGCTTGTCTGAAGTCGCCGCCCTCGGTGTGCTTTTTATGCGCACGGCCGGCAACAAGAGAAATTCTCATGTCCGTTATCGGAGAGCCTGTGAGTACACCCAGATGCATACGCTCCGAGAGGTGAGTCATAACGAGTCTTTGCCAGTTTTTTTCAAGCTGATTTTCACTGCAAAGAGTGTCAAAGGAAAGTCCGCTTCCCTCACCTGTAGGCTCAAGCAAAAGGTGCACCTCGGCATAGTGACGAAGAGGCTCAAAATGTCCGACACCAAATACAGGCTCTGCGATAGTTTCCTTGTAGACTATATTTCCCTCGTCAAAGGCAACTTTTATTCCAAAACGGTCGAGAATAACCCTCTCGAGCACCTCAAGCTGTACCTCTCCCATAACTCTGACGTGTATCTCACCGAGCCTTTCGTTCCAGTCGGCAGATAGTGCGGGGTCTTCCTCCTCAAGCTTTTTTACAAATTCGTAAAGCTCGGGCATAATGCAGTCCTCAAGAGGTACTATTCTGTAAGTTAAAACGGGTTCAAGCAAGGCAGATAAAGCTTCGGGTTCGCTTCCGAGCCCCTCGCCGCCGTAAGTCTCATTTGGGCCGCACACGGCACATACCTGCCCTGCAACTACCTTGTCAACGGCGGTAAATTTTGCACCCGAATATATTCTTATACGTTCGATTTTTTCTTCTTTTCCGCCACCGGTCGTGATGACGTCCTTGGTTTTCAGCTCGCCACCCGTTATCTTCATGTGGGTGAGGCGGGTTCCGTCCTCATCACGGCTTATTTTATAGACCTTTGCCGCAAAGCGGTCGGAATATTTCTTTGAAACTGTATATTTTTCGAGCAGGGCTATAAGCTCGTCAACGCCCTTTAGCTTTAGTGCAGAGCCGAAAAGGCAGGGGAATATTTTTCTGTGTGATATAAGCTCTGCCGTGGTGCTCTCGAGCACTTCGCTGTCAAGAGAAGAGGAGATAAAGGAGTCGAGAAGCTCCTCGTCACGCATAGCTATTTCCTCGGCGAGCTCCTCTCCCCGTCCCTCGGTGAAATCTATACACCCATCGCCAAAGCGTTCACGCAGAGCACGCATAGTGACCTCTTTTATAGGGCAAGGAAGGTCGGTTTTGTTTATAAATATAAAGGTGGGTATCCTGTATCTTGCAAGAAGCTGCCAGATAGTAGACGTGTGTGACTGTATTCCTTCGGATGCACTTATGACGAGCACAGCGTAATCAAGAACTCGCAGGGTTCTCTCCGCTTCACTTGAAAAATCGACGTGGCCGGGGGTGTCAAGGAGTGTAAATTCGCAATCATCACCGATTTTCAGCATAGCCTGCTTTGAAAAGATGGTGATGCCACGCTCTCTTTCAAGAAGGAAATTGTCAAGAAAGGCATCGCCGTGGTCAACTCTGCCTATTTTGCGGATATTTCCCGAGCTGTAAAGCAGAGCCTCGGACAAAGTAGTTTTGCCTGCGTCAACGTGTGCAAGCATTCCGATAACGAGCCGTTTCATATGATTCCTCCTTTCATATTTACGTGTGGCAATGGCAAAGAATTGCCCCCGGCGGCCTAAAAACTTTTTGAAAAAAGTTTTTAGGAATTTCAAAAACCTTGCAGGCTTTATAACACCGTTATTCTATCACATTTTTTGTCTTTTTTCAATAGCTATACAGCTCTTTTTGTCTCTTGACATTGATGGAGATTGGGGATATAATGTAAAAAAGTTTTGGAGGTACCAAAATGGATATTAAGGTTTTTTATAAAAGAGACGGTGAAAAGCCGCTTGACAATCTTGTAAATGACGGTGGTTTTTGCGGTATTTTCAGGCGTATTGCTTGTGTAGGTGACAGTCTTTCTTCCGGTGAGTTTGAGGGTACGGGAGATGAAGGACAGAGGACCTGGCACGATCTTTACGACTATTCGTGGGGACAATATCTTGCGAGAATGGCAGGATGCACGGTGCTTAATTTTTCGAGGGGCGGTATGTCAGCAAAGCAGTACTGCGACACCTTTGCCGCAGAGAAAGGCTTTTGGGATGCCGATAAGGCCTGCCAGGCTTACATAATAGCGCTCGGAGTTAATGACGTTTCGACGGTTTTGAACGGCGGTATAGAATTCGGAGAGCTTTCGGATATCGACCCCGAGGACTGCGAGAACAACGCCCCCACTTTTATCGGTTATTACGGAAAGATAATTTCAAAATACAAGGCTATCGAGCCCGAGGCAAAATTCTTTATTATGACTATGCCCAGAGAAAAGAGAGATATGGGGCGCCAGGAGCTTTACGACAAATTCCGTGAGGTGGCTTACGAGCTTGCCGAACTTTTTGATAACACATACGTTCTTGATCTTCGTGAGTACGGTCCCGAATATGACGAGGAATTCAGAGATAATTTCTATCTCGGATATCATATGAATGCCGCAGGATATATGCTTACGGCAAAGATGGTTGCTTCCTATATCGACTTTATTATCAGAAATAATCCGAATGACTTCAGAAAAGTAGGATTTATAGGAACTCCGTATAAAAACGACGACGTGATTTAAGAGGTGCTTATATGAAGCATTTTGGAATTCAGATGTGGACGGTGCGGGACCTGCTCACGACCGAGGAGGATTTTGCTGTCACAGTAAAGAAAATGGCAGAAATGGGCTATAAGGAGGTTCATACTGCAGGCTGTCGCATAGACCCGAAGCGCTATATAGAGATCCTTAAGGAGAACGGTATGAGCATATGCGGTACTCATTATCCTCTCTCTATGATGGAAGAGGACGTAAAGGGTACCGTAGAGTTTCACCGCCTTTGGGAGACTACCAATATAGGTATAGGAGCGCTTGATGAAGCGGAGAGAACGGATTTGGCAAAGCTTAAGGCGTTTGTAAAAAAATATAATGAGCTTGCAAAGATATATGCCGCCGAGGGATTTAAGCTCACTTATCACAACCATGCCTTTGAGTTTAACCGCATAGACGGCAAAAAACCGTAATGGATATTCTCTATGAGGAGCTTGACCCTCACAATATCAGCTTTGTTCTTGACACCTGCTGGGTACAGGTCGGCGGAGCGGACGTAAGATATTGGATAGAAAAGCTTTCCGGCAGACTTGACATACTTCATCTTAAGGACTGCATGGCAATTCGGGATGAGAGTGGCAGACAGGTTCAGGACATGACCGAGATAGGAAACGGTAACCTCTGGATAGAGGGCATTATCGAGAGCGCAGAGAAGGCGGGAGTAAAGCATTATATCGTCGAGCAGGACACTTGCCCGGGCAACCCTCTTGACAGCATCTGTCAGAGTGCAGATTACCTCAAAAAGCTTATAAAATAAAGAAAAAAGGGAGAGCTTTATACGGCTCTCCCCCTTTTTTTATATTGACAGAGGGAAAATATTGGTATATAATATAAAAAAGGAGATGATAAAATGAATAACCAAATAAACACAGGAGATAAAATAAGAAGACTGACGTTTCTCGGGCTTATGACGGCGCTTGTCGTAGTGCTTCAGTCACTCGGAAGCTTTATACATATAGGCATATTTTCCGTTTGTCCCTCTATTGTTCCGATAGTTCTCGGCGCTGTCGTCTGCGGGCCTGCAGGCGGCGCGTGGCTCGGTGCTGCAAGTGCGGCAACGATACTTTTCTCGGGTCAGGCGGCTTATTTCTATGCATATAATGCACTTTTCACAATTATTGTAGTTTTTGCAAAGGGTATAGCCTCGGGATACGTGGCAGGACTTGTCTATAAGCTGCTTTCTAAAAAGAACAAATTTGCGGCGGTGGTCGTAGCGGCTGCACTTTGCCCTCTTGTTAATACCGGAATATTCTTACTCGGCTGCGTAACGCTCTTCTCCGAATTTGTAAAGAGCGAGGCGGGCGGAGCGTCGATGTTTACCTTTGTCGTTTTCGGACTCGGTGCCGTAAATATCGCACTTGAGCTTCCTTTTAACATAGTGCTGTGTCCTGCGATAGAGAGACTTACACGCCTTGTTAAGATAGGAAAAGAATAATTTTATAATATGATAGAGGAGGCCTAACATGAAGATAGTAAAGATAAAAGGCAGTCTCGGAAACCAGATGTTTGGTTACGCATTTGCCCTTGCTCTTGCCGAGAAGACGGACGAAGAGGTAAAGCTTGATCTTACCGATGCCGGTGAGAACCCGGCTCTGAAAAAAATGAATATAAGTCTTGGTGAGGCCTCGCCCAACCAGATAAAGAAGCTTGGTGAGCTTCACGGCGGCAAGCTTCCCGGGCCCCTTAAGATTTTTGCCCGTGCGTTTGACAGAAAATACTATTGCGAGGAGAGCTGTGCCTATAAGTCGATTGATACGATATCAGGTAAAAGCTATTTTGACGGCAGTTGGCAGAGCCCAAAGTATTTTGAGGGGCTTGAGGATGTTCTCCGCCTTGAATTTACGCCCGATGATGAGCTGTCTGCGTCGACAGTAGAGCTCATAGAGAAGATAAAGAGCGAAAACGCAGTATTCGTAGGTGTAAGACGAGGCGATTACGTGACCGATAAGAAGCTTTCTTCTTTTTACGGTGTTCAGGATGCGGAATACTACGAGAACGCAATGCGCTACATATTCGAGCGCACCGATATGCCCGTCTTTTACGTTATGACAAACGACAGAGAGTGGGCGGAGGATAATATTTCCGCACCCGATTTTGACGGAAAGATACGTTTCATAGACGTTTCTCCGAGTGACGGAGGACTTGACGAAATGATGCTTATGGCGGCCTGCCGTCACGCGGTAATACCGAGCAGTGCATTCTATTTCTGGGGCGCTTGGCTTGCCGGCGGTAAGGGGGGCGACAAGATAGTAGTTGCTCCGAGAAAGTGGTTTGCCGACGGCACTCCTGATGACGTTGTGCCCGAGTCACTTGGTTGGGTGAAGATGTAAATAGATTTTTTTAAAAAAATTAAAGAAATTTTGAAAAAACTATTGCAAAAGATGAAAAAGCGTGGTATAATACCCAAAGATATTGAATTCCTTGAGAGTGGGCGAGAGCCCACTCTCAATTTGTTGTGTAAAAGTTTTTTCCGAAGGAGAGGATATAATATGGCAAAAAAACAGGGCGGAAACGTTGTCACAGCCGTCAGAGCTATCGCAGAGCCGCTTGCGGAAAGCCTCGGATATTTCATCTGGGACGTTGAGTACGTAAGAGAGGGCGCACAGTGGTATCTTCGTATAACCATTGACTCTGAGGACGGCATCAACATCGAGGACTGCGAAAAAATGCATAGAGCTATCGACCCGCTCCTTGACGAGGCAGACCCGATCGAGGAGGCTTATAACCTTGAGGTCAGCTCTCCCGGAATCGAGCGAGACCTGAAAAACGATATGCAGATAAGCGCCTGCGTTGACTGGGACGTCGAGGTAAAGCTTTACGCTCCTCTTGATGGCTCAAAACTCTACCGTGGTGTGCTTCTCGGCCTTACCGAGGAGGGCGATATCGGTATCAGGCTTCAGGATGGCGAGGAAAAGATTTTTAACCGTGCATCTGTTGCGAAAATAAGCACCGTATTTGATTTTGACGCTAAATAAAAATTAACATATAATATTTTGAAAGGACAGAAAAATGAATTCAGAATTTTTCACCGCTCTCGAGCTTCTCGAGAAGGAAAAAGGCATTCCCAAGGAGTACATGTTTGAAAAGATAGAGGCTGCGCTCGTTGCGGCTTACAAGAAGGAGCATGGAAACAATATCAACGTAAGAGTAGTTATCGACCCCGCAAAGAAGGACGTCAAGGTATATCAGCAGAAGACGGTAGTTGAGGTCGTTGAAAATCCCGTTGCAGAGATATCCCTTGAGGACGCAAAGGCGCTCTCAAAGCGTAACGTTCTCGGAAAGGTTATTGAAACAGAGCTTAAGACCAAGAACTTCAGACGTCTCAGTGCAGGTGCGGCTAAATCCGTTATCATCCAGGGCATTCGTGAGGGCGAGAGAAGAGCTATGCAGGAGGCTTATGAGAATAAGCGTGAGGAGATAATAACAGCTACCGTCAGCAAGGTGGATGCCGAGACGGGCAACGTAATTATCGACACCGATACCAGCACAGCAGTGCTCCTTTACGGTGAGCAGATCCCCGGCGAGATTCTCAGAGTAGGAGACAAGATAAAGGTGTTCGTTACCGAGGTAAACAAGGAAAGCCGTGGACCTCTCGTAACTCTTTCCCGCAGTCACTCAGGACTTGTCAGACGTATGTTCGAGCTTGAGGTCCCCGAGATCCAGGACGGCATCGTTATGATAAAGGGCGTTGCACGTGAGGCGGGCTCAAGAACAAAGATAGCGGTCTGGTCGAGAGACGAGGACGTTGATGCGGTAGGCGCATGTATCGGTAACAGAGGCATGAGAATTGCCGCTGTCGTTGACGAGCTCCGCGGAGAAAAGATAGATATAATAAATTACAGCGAAACTCCCGAGGAGTACATAAAGGCGGCACTTTCACCCGCAAACGTACTCTCGGTAACGCTTGACGGTGAGCGCAGCTGCCGTGTAACGGTAGCTCCCGACCAGCTCTCCCTTGCAATAGGTAAAGAGGGTCAGAACGCACGTCTTGCAGCAAGACTTACAGGATACAAGATAGACATCAAGGCTGAATAATTCACAAAAAAAGGACCGAGGAGGTGCTCTAAGGTGGCTGAAACGAGTCAGGGCATGAAAATAAAGAAGCAGCCCGAGAGACAGTGCATGGGTTGCAACGCAAAAAAGCCCAAAAAGGAGCTTATAAGAATAGTGAAGACCCCCGAGGGAACGACGGAGCTCGATTTTACGGGTAAGAAGTCGGGCAGAGGAGCATACCTTTGCCGTGACCTTGCTTGTCTTAAGAAGATCCGCAAATCGGGCAGGATCACAAAGATATTTGACTGTGCGGTCTCGGACGAGGTCTGGAACGCACTTGAGGAGGAGCTTTCTTTTGACGAGTGAAAAGAAAAATGCGGCTGACTCTGCCGCAAAGCTGAAAACGACCATAGGTCTTGCCGCAAAGGCGGGCAAGGTGGTCGCAGGAACACCCCTTATATGCGAGAGCTTACGTGCAAAAGGCAGTAGAAAGCCGATAGTTGTTCTTCTGGGTAACGATTGCTCGGAGAACACGCTCAAAAAGCTGACAGACAAATGCGCGTTTTACGAGGTTCAGAGAGTAATGCTTCCGATAAGCATGTCGGAGCTCTCGGACGCTGTCGGCAAGCGCTCGGTTGTAGCTGCGGTGGCCATCACCGACGAGGGACTTGCACGTGCAGTGCTCTCAAAGCTCGAAGATAATCCGTCACAGGCGTGACGTTTCGGATATACGAGAATTATTCATCTAAAAAGAAAGGGAGTTTCACCGCTCGGCGGGGAAACAAGGATTTATTATATGGCAGCAAATACGCAATATCAGTTCAAGGTAAACCAGCTTGCAAAGGATATGGCGCTGAAGAGTAAGGACATCACCGACGTCCTTGCATCGAAGGGCTTTGAGGTAAAGTCGCAGGCGACTCTCGAGGCTGTAGAATTCGGCGTACTTATGGATTCGCTTACAAAGGCGAACCAGATAGAAAATATTGACGATTACATCGACGGTGTAACATTCATTCCTTCAAAGAAGAAGGTGGAGAAGAAGCCCGAGGTGAAGGAGGAGACTCCCGCACCCGCTCCCGAGGTAAAGGAAGAGGTAAAGGCAGCACCCGCTCCCGAGAAGAAGCCCGAGGCGGCAAAGGCAGCACCTGCTCCCGAAAAGAAGCCCGAGGCGGCAAAGGCAGCACCTGCTCCCGAAAAGAAGCCCGAGGTAGCAAAGGCAGCGCCTGCCCCCGAAAAGAAGTTCGAGCAGAAGCCTGCTTACGCAGCTCAGAGTGCTCCCCAGGCAAGACCCGGACAGGGCTCACAAAAGCCTGCATATGGTCAGAGAGACGGTCAGCGCCCCTATGGAGACCGTGCACCTCAGGATAAAAAGCCTTATGGCGACCGCTTTGCAAACGGCCCGCAGTTCGATAACAAGAAGGGCGGATTTGATAAGAATAAGAATCAGCAGAGAGGCGGCGGAAACCGCTTCGGCCAGAATATGGGTGAGGACTACGTTCCGAGTGCACCCAAGCCTAAGTTCCAGCCTCAGGCGATAGTAAGAGGTCAGACCCCCAAGGGAACCGTCAACGCTCCGAGCCAGAGAGGCGCAACGAGAGTCGTTGATACCCGTTCAAGCACAGTAGACCTTTCAAAGTACGATGAGAAGCTCGAGACGTTTGTTCCCGATTCTCACAATATGCGTGCAGATAAGCAGAAGCTTAAGAAGCAGAACAACAGAGATCCTTACCGTAAGAATAAGGAAGAGTTTATAAAGAAGCCCCCCCAGCCCGTAAAGAAGAAGCCTCTTGAGATAACCGTTCCCGATGAGATAACCGTCGGCGAGCTCGCTTCAAGACTTAAGATAGTTGCGGGTGAGGTCATCAAGAAGCTCATGATGATGGGCGTTATGGCAACCGTGAACCAGGTCATCGACTATGATACCGCATATCTTGTTGCCGATGAGCTTGGTGCCATCGTTACAAAAGAGGTCGTCGTTACCATTGAGGAAAAGCTCTTTGACGAGACAGAGGACGCAGAGGAGAATCTCGAGCCCCGTGCACCCGTTGTCTGCGTAATGGGTCACGTTGACCACGGTAAGACATCAATACTTGACGCTATCAGAAATACCAGCGTTACCTCGGGTGAGGCAGGCGGTATTACGCAGCATATCGGTGCTTACAGAGTTGAGATCGACGGTAAGCCGATCACCTTCCTCGATACCCCCGGCCACGAAGCATTTACTGCGATGCGTGCAAGAGGTGCTATGGCTACCGATATTGCTATCCTTGTTGTTGCGGCAGATGACGGCATCATGCCCCAGACTATCGAGGCTATAAACCACGCAAAGGCGGCAGGCGTTGATATAATCGTCGCAATAAACAAGATGGATAAGCCCACGGCTAATCCCGATGCTATAAAGCAGTCTCTTACGACCTATGACCTTGTTCCCGAGGAATGGGGCGGTGACGTTATCTGCGTTCCCGTTTCGGCTCTTACGAGAATGGGTATTGAGGATCTTCTTGAAAACGTGCTTCTCGTTGCGGAGGTGAAGGAGCTTAGGGCTAACCCGAACCGCCGTGCAAAGGGTATAGTTATCGAGGCAAGACTTGATAAGGGCAGAGGCCCCGTTGCGACAGTCCTCGTTCAGAACGGTACTCTCCATCAGGGCGATATCGTTATTGCGGGAAGCTCGGTAGGTCACGTCCGTCTCATGACAGACCATAAGGGTAAGGCGCTCAAGACGGCAGGTCCCTCTGTTCCCGTTGAGATCATCGGCCTTGCAGACGTTCCCTCGGCCGGCGACGAGTTCCAGGCAGTTGAGGACGAGAGAATGGCAAGAACCCTTGCTGATCAGAGAAAAGACAAGGCGAAGGAAGAGATCTTCAAGGCTAACGCAAGAGCAAATCTTAACGATCTCTTTGCACAGATTGCAGAGGGTGTTAAGGACCTTAATATCATAGTAAAGGCAGACGTCGGCGGCTCGGTTGAAGCTGTAAAGGCGTCTCTTGAAAAGATATCCAACGAGGAAGTAAAGGTTAAGGTCATCCATGCCGCAACCGGTGGTATCACAGAGGGTGACGTTACCTTTGCAGCAGCATCTAACGCTATAATCGTAGGCTTTAACGTGCGTC
>SVUB01000028.1 GCA_015063495.1 Oscillospiraceae bacterium | reverse complement strand
GATGCATCCCGAATTCATCTCGGTTATCTCTATTCCCGCATCGCGCATAAATCCACCGTCAATTCCGATTTCACCGAACTCGTTTTCAATAAGGACAAGTTTTTCTCCCGCATATGCTTCTTTAATAAGCTTTTTTATAAGGGTGGTCTTTCCCGCTCCGAGAAAGCCTGAAAAAATGTCTATCTTCGTCATTTTATACCTCGCAATAATTTAATAATTTATTATAACCCGAGATGAGAGAAATTGCAAGCATTTTAGCGAAAAATAGAAGGATTTATGGCTTTATTTCTGCGCCTGAAAGTGCGTTTATAAATATTTCCGTTCCCGAGCTATCAAGGCGGTAGCAAAGACTTTCTATCCCGTCGGCTCTTTCTATTTTGCATAGCACGGGGGCGGGAGAAGGGGAATATCTTGCGGATATTTCGTCGGCGCCTATCATTTTTTCGGGGAGTACTAAAGTTTTCGTGTGATATTTGTAATAATCTACCGCATCGTAAAGGCATATACGTCCGCTTCCGCAGGATACTCCCACCCTTATTTTTTCGTCAAGGCATAGTACACCGCTTTTTGAGGCAGGAATATACTCGAAAACGTAAAGATTTCCCGATAACGGCAGGGCGGAGACTGAGAGGGAGGACGGGTCAAATCCGAGTCCTTCGAGAAATGCATCTGCTTTACCTCTTGCGGTGTCTCCATCTATTTTTGTTTCTCTCTCGGGCAGGTCAAAAAGAAATTGCATAAGAATACCGCTTTCTGAGCTTACAAGTGCAGAAATATTTTCCCCCGTCAGCTGATAGCTTGGAAACTCGACACCGGAAAGCGTGGCTTTGAGATACGCCTTTTTCCCAAGATGCTTTCTTGCGACCGAAAGCGCTTCAGATTCTTTTATGCTACCGCCTCCTATGGTCTTAAAGCCCGAAGTGGGAACGAGAGTGCCGTAGCCGTTTTCGTACAGCATAGTTTCAAGACTTGTATCGGAAAATATATCCGAGAGCTTTTCTTCAAAGGCATGTGTATTTTCCTCAAGATATGGCAGTGCTGACTTCACTATTCCCGATGCGTAGCCCGATAACGTGGTAAATAAGGATAAAGGCGGTGCTTTTTCCTCTGTAAAGGCTCTTTCCGTACTTGACTCGGATCCTTCTTCGGATATACCCATTTCGAGAGCGTTTTCGGAGAGCACCCTTGCCGTTTTTAGAAACGCAAAAAGCTCCTCTCCGTTCACACTTTTAAAATCTATATTGCCGAGAGATATACTCGCAAGCTCCGAATAGAGTTTTACGTCAGAAAGCACCGAGGCTCGCTTGTCTGGTGGGGAGCTTTCAAGTTTCGTGAGACTTTCTCTGAGTCGTTCGAGGTTTTTTGCACAGTCGGATAGGACTATCTCCTCTGCTGACAACCTCTCGTTATTAAGACGTGTTTGGAGTACGTGAGATCTAAAAGCAAAGCCTGCTCCCACGGCGGCAAAGGCCACAAGGAAGCAGGCTGCTTTTATATAATTCATTTTCTGTGTTTTCATCTGCTGCTCATCCTTTTTTTAATAGTTTGAGCGCAGAATGTATTCTATACCCGTGAAAAAAATCGGTTTTTATGATATAAAATAGAAAAGCTTAAAGCTTATTTATCATACCGTCTCTTATTATTTCGGAAATTCCCATATCGTTTCTCGTTTTTTTGCCGTTTTCAATAAAAATCTCAGGGTGACAGGCATCGGTCGAGAGCGCTGACGAGAGCAGAGCGGGGAACCATTCGGTAAATTTTTTCTCCCCGGAGGAGATGAATATCGAATCGGGGCAGAGCACGCTTATAATCGGGTGGAGAGCGGAGCCTATCTGGCGGCAGAGCTCTTCCTCGTCTGCTATGAGAGAATTATCAGAAAGATTGCGTTCGAGAGTTCTTTCATTTTTGCAGATAATGGAGGCAAAATCCGAGGGACGGGTGAGCAGCTTGCCGGAGGTAAATACGGAGCCGTTTACACCGCCGTCAAGGTCAAGGCATATGACGCATCCGCGCTTATTCTCGGGGAGGGCAGAGATGCAAGAGCGTGAGGATGCCGTGACACCGTTCATTATCTTATCGGGTGTAAAACCGACTGATTTTCTCATCGTTTCCGCAATTTTCAGGCCGTCAAGTGCTTTGAAACGCGGTGTGATTACGGTATCTGTGCTTTCATCGTATTCGCCCGGGACACATATGCCTGTGCCGACGAGCTTTTTACTTGTAAGGTGCTTTATAAGAAGAGAGCTTGTTTCCCTGAAAAAGATTATGAGGTTGTCCTCGGGAAAAAGACTGTCGTTGTAAGGGTAGAAGACCGAATCAACGTCCTCAAGTCGCAGATTCATTACCGTGGCGCGGAATTTTGCAGTGCATAGGTCAAGAGCGAGTATAAAATGACTGTCCGAGACGTTGAGCATTCCTGCACGTCTGCCGGCGTTTCCTGTGGCAGGCTTGGCTTGGACTATTATGCCTTCCTTTGTAAGCATATCTGCTACTTTGCCGACTGTCATAAGGCTGAGGCCTGTTCTCTCGGATATTTCGGCACGGCTTACCCCGTCACCTGCGCATATTTCTCCAAAGATAGCACGCATATTCTCATTTTTTATGCTCGACTGGCTTATCTTTTCGCCCAAAATATCTTTTCCTGCCATGCTTTTTTTGCCGCCTTTCTGCATTTCTAAAGTTTTTCTTGCTTTCTGTAATAATTATAACTTTTTTTATCTTTTCTGTCAAGGCGAAAGCTGTCGAATGGGTAAAATAATATTTTGAAGAAAAAAGCAAAAAACACTTGACAAGACTGTAAAATAATGTTATAATAGTCTGCCGCTTATAATAGGGCTTTTTTAAGTGTGCCATTTTGGTGCCGCCCTGCATAGCGAGTCTTAAAAAGAAAGAGAGGTGCTTTTCGTGTTTGCAGTTATTGAAACCGGCGGAAAGCAGTACAAGGTTAACGAGGGCGATATCATTTTCGTTGAGAAGCTCGACGTTAACGAGGGCGAAACTGTTACTTTTGACAAAGTAATGGCATTATCTACCGGAGATGACTTCAAGGTCGGCGCTCCCACAGTTGAGGGTGCAAAGGTCGAGGCTAACGTCGTTAAGAACGGCAAGGCTAAGAAGATCTACGTCATGAAGTACAAGCCTAAGAAGAACGAGAAGAAGAAGATCGGTCACAGACAGCCTTACACTAAGGTTCAGATCACAAAGATCGTAGGCTGATAAGAGTTATGACGAAAATCGTTTTTTATCGAAGCGGCGGAGTTTTCTACGGCTTCGAGGAACAGGGTCATACGGGCTTTGGCGAGGAAGGGAATGATATTCTCTGCGCCGCACTTTCCGCTATGACTATGCTTATAATCAACTCCATCGAAGTTGCCTATGCGTCGGACGTCGAGTATGAGATCGACGAAAAGACGACGGATATACGCGTAAGATGCCGTGCGGCTCTCCCCGAATTCGAGGACGACGAGCGCAAGCGTTATGCGGTATCGGGTATCTTCACCGCATATTATTATCAGCTTAATGATATGCTTGAGGAGTATTACGATTTTCTCGACGTAACAGTCAAGGATATTGACTATCAGTAATTTCGTTTTTCAGTAGTGCGGCGACGCCGCGAACCAAAAAATATGGAGGTAGGAATAATGTTAAGACTCAGTTTACAGTTCTTTGCTCATAAAAAGGGTGTTGGTTCTACAAAGAACGGTCGTGACAGCGAATCCAAGAGACTTGGTGTAAAGAAGTCCGACGGCCAGCCCGTTAAGGCAGGCAACATCATTATCAGACAGAGAGGAACAGCAGTTCATCCCGGTAACAACGTTGGTATCGGTAAGGATGATACTCTCTTTGCTCTCATCGACGGTAAGGTTAAGTTCGAGCAGAAAACAAAGGCTAAGAAGCAGGTAAGCGTTTACGCTGACTGATAGCTTTCTTTCGGCAAAAAGACGCTTCGGTATCGGAGCGTCCTTTTGTTAATATGGAGTTGAAAATGAAAATAGGAATTTCTTTTGTGCCGACAGGGAATACCTACGGCAGATACGGAGATAACAGATATAAAAAATTAAGGGAACACGGCTTCGGTGCGGCAGACCTTAGTTATGCAAACACCAAAGCTATGCCTTACGGTCTTTCGGATAAGGATTTTTGTGATATGCTTTCACACGAAAGAGCGCTTGCCAAGGAGGCAGGTATCGAGATATCGCAGATCCACGGCCCGTGGTGCTGGCCGCCCCCTGCCTGCAGAACAGCCGAAGAAAAAGAACATAGTATTTCCGATGCAAAGGAATCTATCCGCATTGCAGCGGTTTTGGGGGCTAAATATATTGTGGTTCACCCATTTATGCCTTACGGACATGAAGAAAAGGCGGCGGGACTAGGCGAGGACACGTGGGAGATAAATCTTGCTATTTTCAGGGAGCTTCTTCCTGTGGCAAAGGAGAATGGTGTCACTATCTGCCTTGAAAATATGCCGTTTCCGCTTCTTTCTATTGCATCTGCCGATGAGACGGTAAGATTTATAGAAGAGATCGGCGATGATAATTTCAAGATGTGTCTTGATACCGGTCACGCTGCTTTTTATCCTGAGGTCTCGGTCGGAGACGTGGTAAGAAAATACGGAAAGCATATAAAAGTTCTTCACGTTCACGATAATCACGGCGAGCGTGACGAGCACCTTTGTCCCGGTCTCGGTATTATAGATTGGCAGGATTTTGCCGCTGCGCTCCGAGAGGTGAGATATGACGGAGTATTCTCGCTTGAAGCAAGGCTGCAGCAGGGAGGATCCGACGAGATCTTTGAAGATAAGTGCAGAGAATTTTGCAGAATAGCGGATGAGATCATAAACAGATAAAATTACCCCTGCTGATTTTTAGTCGGCAGGGATATTTTATTTTTGAAGCTTTTTAGGCACTTTTAACCATTTAATGATGAAAATTTCATATAATCTTTTCAATATTTATTTTCAAAAGCGATTTACAAATGTCGTTTTTTGTGATATAATTAACGATGGCGTATGAGGTGTTGCTTTTTTGCGCCGTTTGATATGTCTTAAAATTTTTATCATAAAAAGGAGACTGTTATGGAAAACAAGATTTTGGTAGAGACCTCTGCCAGACACATCCATCTCACCGACGCTCACGTTGAAGCTCTCTTCGGTGCAGGTCACACCCTCACAAAGAAGAAGGATCTCAGCCAGCCCGGTCAGTATGCGTGTGAAGAAAAGGTTGAGGTAGTAGGCACAAAGGGTTCGCTTAAGATGAGTGTTCTCGGTCCTACAAGACCCGATTCGCAGGTAGAGCTTTCCTTTACCGATGCACGTACACTCGGTGTAACTGCTCCCGTTCGTGAGAGCGGCGATATCGCAGGTACTCCCGGCATAGTTCTCAGAGGCCCTGCAGGTGAGGTAACTCTCGAAAACGGTGTTATCATCGCAAAGCGCCACATCCACATCACTCCCGAGGATGCTTCCGCTCTCGGCGTTGCTGATAAGGAGATAGTTAAGGTAAAGATCGACGGCACAGGCAGAGCAACTATTTTTGACGACGTTGTTATCCGTGTTAAGTCCAGCTTCGCTACCGCTATGCACATCGATACCGACGAGTGCAACGCTGCAGCTGCTTTCGGCGTAGTTTACGGCGAGATAGTGAAGTAATATAACAATAAAAAATAATTTTCAAAGGAGAATATAAAATGAGTAATGTAAGTGAATGCCCTTACGCACAGAGCCTTGAGGTTCAGCATATGTGCACAGTTAAAAAGGGCTGCGATCACGGTCCTGCTCCCATCCCGGAAGAGGGTAAGTGGGTTCAGGCAAAGCAGATCACCGATATTTCTGCGTACACACACGGTGTGGGATGGTGTGCACCCCAGCAGGGCGCATGTAAGCTCTCCCTTAACGTAAAGAACGGTATCATCGAGGAGGCTCTCGTTGAGACCATCGGTTGCTCGGGTATGACACACTCCGCAGCTATGGCTGCTGAGATCCTTCCCGGCAAGACACTTCTTGAGGCTCTTAACACAGACCTCGTTTGTGACGCTATCAACACCGCTATGCGTGAGCTCTTCCTCCAGATCGTTTACGGACGCAGCCAGTCTGCCTTCTCCGAAGGCGGTCTCGTTATCGGCGCAGGTATGGAAGACCTCGGTAAGGGTGAGCGTTCCATGGTTGGTACTATGTACGGTACTAAGGAAAAGGGCGTAAGATACCTTGAAATGACAGAGGGCTACTGCACAAGAATGGCTCTCGATGAGAACAACGAAGTTATTGGCTACGAGTTCGTTTCTCTCGGCAAGATGACCGACTTCATCAAGAAGGGTATGGAGCCCGGCGAAGCTTACGAGAAGGCAAAAGGTACATACGGACGTTTCAATGATGCTGCAAAGTACATTGACCCCCGTAAAGAATAATTGAGGAGGTAATGTATAATGGCTAAATTTGAAGGTTACGAGAGACGCGAGGCGAAGATCCTTGCTACTCTTAAGGAATACGGAATAAACTCCATCGACGAGTGCAAGGAGATATGCGATTCTTACGGCATTGACCCTTACAAGATCGTTGAAGAAACACAGCCTATTTGCTTTGAGAATGCAAAGTGGGCATACACAGTTGGTGCAGCTATCGCAATAAAGAAGGGCTGCAAGAAGGCTGCTGACGCAGCAGCTGCTGTTGGTATCGGTCTTCAGGCATTCTGCATTCCCGGCTCGGTTGCTGAAAACCGTAAGGTTGGTCTTGGCCACGGTAACCTCGGTAAGATGCTTCTCTCCGAGGAGACAGAGTGCTTCTGCTTCCTCGCAGGTCACGAGTCCTTTGCAGCGGCAGAGGGCGCTATCAAGATCGCTCTTAACGCAAACAAGGTTCGTGTAAAGCCCCTTCGCGTTATCCTTAACGGTCTCGGCAAGGACGCAGCTTACATTATTTCCAGAATCAACGGCTTTACATACGTTAAGACCGAGTTCGATCCTTACAGCGAGTCTGTAAAGGTTCTTGAGGAGAAGGCTTTCTCCACAGGCGACAGAGCAAAGGTTAAGTGCTATGGTTCTGACAGTGTTCCCGAGGGCGTTGCAATCATGCGCCTTGAGAACGTTGGCGTTTCTATCACAGGTAACTCCACTAACCCCACAAGATTCCAGCACCCCGTTGCAGGAACCTATAAGAAGTGGTGCCAGGAGAACGGCGTAAATTACTTCTCCGTTGCTTCGGGTGGCGGTACAGGCCGTACACTTCACCCCGATAACATGGCTGCAGGCCCTGCTTCCTACGGTATGACAGATACTCTCGGAAGAATGCACGGTGATGCACAGTTCGCAGGTTCTTCCTCCGTTCCGGCTCACGTTGAGATGATGGGACTTATCGGCGCAGGTAACAACCCGATGGTAGGAATGACAGTAGCAGTAGCCGTAGCTATTGAGGAAGCTTCTAAGTAATCACTACTAATACAGTAACTGTCATTCCGTATGACCGTTGCTGTTGCAGTTGAAGAGGCAGCGAAGTAATCCTTGATTTATAAGGCTTTCTGAGACTTTTTTGATTTTTAGAAATCACCCAAAAGGTCTTTTCGCCAAAAATCAACAATAAAAAAGTTGGACACATCATTTACGTGTTTTTGCGTGTGATGTGTCCAATATTTTTTTACATATAGGGAGGATTTTTAAGGTGAAAAAGATCAAAATGGCGAGATGTGTAACGCTCACCTTTGAGGAAGGCTGCAACAAGTATCTGGAGAATTGCAGACAGAGAAATTTAAGAGAGGGAACAATAGGGCATTATAAACAGAGCTATACACAGTTCTATAAATACTTTGATCCCAATATGCCGATAGAAGATATTGACGAAAGTACTTATAAGGACTACGTTTTGCATCTTAAATCAACGCTTGATAATGATGTAAGTATCAATTCTTATTTGAGAGACTTGATTACTACGTTGCATTATTTCATGAATGAAGGCTATATTCCTCATTTCAAGATGCAAGCGATCAAGGTAGATAAAAGCCATATTGAAACCTATAATGAACAAGAGCTTAAATTACTTCTCAATAAGCCAAATATCAAGAAATGCTCTTTTACCGAATATCAATGTTGGGTCATGACGAATTTCTTGTTTTCAACAGGTGTCAGACAGCGTAGTTTGATTAACATTCAAATAAAGAACGTTGATTTTGATAACAATGTTGTGTATGTGAACGTGACCAAGAATAGAAAGCCGCTCATAGTTCCCCTTAATCGAACTATGGTAAATATCTTGTCAGAGTACCTGAAATATAGGCATCATAAATCAAATGATGATTACCTTTTTTGCAATGTCTTCGGTCAGTAGCTCGTTAAAAGTACTTGCTACGCCAAGCTTTATGACTATAACAAAAGAAGGGGTGTTGAAACAACAGGTATTCATAGATATAGGCATACTTTTGCAAAACAGTGGATATTAAATGGCGGTAACGTTGTGTCCCTCTCAAAGCTTCTCGGTCATTCAAGTCTAGATATTACTGAAAACTACATCCATCTTCTAGTGAGCGACGTCGCAAAGCAGGTTGATGAATTTAATGTACTTGATAAGTTCTATGGCAAGAGGCGTATAACGATGGCTAAAAGAAATTCAGATATATCGGTTCTTTCATAAGCTTGGTGGGAGGATAGAATGGTGTTGGTATGAGAGTTACGTATTCCATATTCTCGGGATTCGGATAGTGTGCATCGGTGTAAAATCCTCCGACAGCTATTGCATCGTCAAAGATTCGTCCGGCTTCAACGTCATTGCCGTTTAGAATATAGTCGCCTACAAATCTTCTGCTCTCTCTCTTTCCTATCCTTGAGCTTACCCAAAGGAGCTCCCAGTTTTTGGACTCTTCTACGTGGGAGACGTTTTTGACCTTATTCCAGGCGCTGTAAAGCTGACCGAGAAGACGGTCGTATATGAGATGGTCGTCTTCAATTGTATCAAGCTCGCCGCCCGTTTCGGTTGGAAAGAAGAATTTGAGGGTCTCGCCCTCCTTAGGTTCAAAGTTTACCTCTCCCCAATATCCTGGAAAGAATTCGGGAGTACCCTCGGGCGGGGTGAATTTTACCTCGTGGTCGGTCTTTCTGACAAGCGCCACAAGGCTTGAGCCAAGAGTGATATCATCGGGTTTATCCGGAGCCATTCGTTCACCAAACTCGTCCTTGCCCTCTCTGCCGTGTCGGAAAAGGGCGCCTGCCTCGGCACTTACGTTTCCATCGCCCGAAGCGTCGATTACGATATGGTTTACGTCTATGCGGACGTGCTTATACGTAGCCGTGTCCTCACATTCAATTGCTACTATCCTTCCTTCTTTGACGATGGGGGTGTGAGCATAGTGGCGGCGGAGAAGCTTTACACCTGCTTTTTTCAGCTCCTCTGCCATAACAGTATCCCACTGCTGACATATATTGTAATGGTAATCAAACGTGTTTGTTTTTGCAGAGTTTTTAACTGCGCTGTCGATTATCTCTGCTACCACGCCCGTTGCCGCCATATACGGATGAAAACGGTGACCGTCCGAGGGGTGGACTCCTATTTCGGGGCCGCAGTTGCCGCCGAGATTCATTCCTCTCTCAAGTAATATCGTGTCGGCTCCGCCGCGGCTTGCTGCGATAGCCGCACAGACTCCCGGCAGACCACCGCCGATAACTACAACGTCGGCTCTAAGATTAACAGTTTTCATAGACATCTCCTGTTTGTTTTTTCTGATTTTATTCTACAATATAGATTTTTTTTATACTACCTAAAAATTAAGAAATGATATGCAAATATTCACTTTTTTAAGCAGAACAAGATTTTATGACAATAAAAAACGGCTAAAGAAGCCGTTTTTACATATATTCATTTAAGATATAGCCTTTATTCCTCTCGGCGAGTATCAGCTTTCTGCCGCTGATGGCCTTTGCCTTTTTATTTATCGATGAGACGTGAGTTCTTACGTTGGTTTCTGTCATTCGATATGCTTCACTGAAGCAAAATCCGAGAATGAGGTGTTGAGAAACAGCCTCGTCTGTATTTTGACAGAGAAAAAGCAGTATTCTGTGCTCGGATTCCGTGAGATCAAGCTTGTATCCGAGAAGGAAATCGTCCGTGCGGCCTTTGCCGAGTTTTAAGTACTTATATTCATGCACGTTTACAGCATCATTTTCCGGCAGATGACACTTAAGAGACGGTGCAAAATCAGATAACGGCTCTATGCTCACCTCAGCATCGCTTGATGCAAAATATTTGAAGCGGGAGTCGGTATGATTTTCTTTGTCTATTATAACGATGCATTTTGTCTGCGGATTTTTATCCTTAAGAGCCCGACAAATTTTCTCTCCAAAATCTACGTTTTCCGTGGCATCTATTATAGCGGTCGTGGGCGGTGAGGGAAGGGCAGACATATGCTCTCCTATTCCTCGAATCGAATCAAGGTCGGGAAAAGATGTCTGATACGCAAAAACATCTGAAGAGAGCATCATTCTTTTTATAAAAACAGCTTTCTCACGGCTTGGTGAAAAGAAAATAAGCATTTGTATCCTCTGAAAGAAACGGGGCCGTCATTTGACAGCCCCGTGATTTTTTATTTAAGCCTTTGACTTCTTGGCGGTAATAGCCTTTATTACAAGTACTGTTACGATAAGAAGTGCAAACGCTGCGGGAAGTGCGATATAAACGTTCTTTACAAAGCCTGCGATAATGAAGCTGACGAAGGAAACGGCAGCAACGGTTATAGCGTAAGGCAACTGCGTACTTACGTGCTCGATATGGTTGCACTGTGCACCGGCACTTGCCATGATAGTGGTATCGGAGATAGGCGAGCAGTGGTCACCGCAAACCGCACCTGCAAGGCAGGCGGAAACGCCGATGAAGAAGAGCGGGTCTGTCTCTGCAAACATGCTTGTTACTATTGGGATAAGGATACCGAACGTACCCCAAGAAGTACCGGTAGCAAATGCAAGGAAGCATGCTACAACAAATATGATAGCGGGTAGGAATGATGCAAGGCCGGGAGCGGCACTCTTCATAAGTCCCTCAACGTAAGCGTCAGCGCCAAGTCCGCCTGTCATATTCTTAAGAGCAGTAGCGAGAGTGAGAATGAGGATAGCGGGCACCATTGCTATAAAGCCCTTAGGAACGCATTCCATGGCTTCCTTGAATGTGATTATGTGGCGAGCCATAAGATAAACAACGATGATAACGAGAGCTATGATACAGCCCCAAGGCAGACCAACGTAAGCATCAGTGCTACCGAAAGCGTCTACAATATTGTTAACACCCTCCGACTTATAACCAACGTATATAAGACCTGCAACGCACGCTACGATAAGAACAACTATGGGAAGAAGAAGGTCGATGACCTTACCCTTGTGAGAAGCTTCGGAGGGAGTGTCGTCTGTTGCTGTCTTGATGATTCCAAACTCTCCGTCCTGTGCCTTAAGCTCGGAGAAAGACATTTTTCCGTAATCAAAGCCGATAATAGCGATAAGGATTATGAAACCGAGTGTGAGCAAGGAATAGAAGTTATAGGGGATAGCTCTTACGAAGAGCTCTATTCCGCTATACGTTTCACTTTCAACACAGCCGGAAACTGCTGCTGCCCAAGAAGAAATAGGAGCTATCATACAGATAGGAGCGGCAGTTGCGTCGATAAGGAAAGCAAGCTTTGCTCTCGATATTTTATGGGAGTCTGTAACGGGAGCCATAACAGAGCCTACCGTAAGGCAGTTAAAATAGTCGTCGATAAAGATGAATACGCCGAGGATGAAGGTTGCGAGCATTGCGCCTGCTTTCGTCTTGATGTGAGTCTGTGCCCAACGACCGAACGCCTGTGAGCCGCCCGACTTATTGATAAGTGCGACGATAATGCCAAGGAACACAAGGAAAATAAATATTCCCGAGCTGTCGGCAACCGCTGCGATAAGACCACCCTCAATTGCTGCGTCTATCGTTCCGGTAAAACTGAAATTCGCATTAAGTACAGCACCTATTACTACACCGATAAAGAGGGAAGAATACACCTCTTTTGTGATGAGTGCGAGTGCTATTGCGATAACGGGAGCGAGGAGCGCCCAAGGAGTAGCGAATGCACCGTTCTCGCCAATAGTGAAATATGCTGCGACCATAACGGCAATTATCACCACTGCGGCGATGAGGGGCAGAAGGATCTTCTTTGCTTTCATAATAAAAGCCTCCTAAAAATAAAAGTGATATGCAGAGCGCATATCACGAGATTTTTACTATCGCGACAGTGCTCCACATCATTATGATGTGACAGTATATTACATATTCTGCAATATCCCAACTCACAGCGTCCATCGAAAGCGCTGAGGTTTCGGCGTCGGCTCCTTTTACACGCGGTTTCGTGACCGTTTTTCGTGTTACTTTTAGCAAACGCGCCTCTATCTTCATCGCCTAATAATAACATTTTTTGAAGGAAAATGCAACATTTTTCCGCAAAAAAACGATTTTTGTCATTTTGCACATAATATGACTTTCTTTTTAAGCATTTTAACGAACAATGCGTTTTCCAAAATCGGAATTAAAAACCGAGATATCTCCATTTTTGACCTTGGATTACAGAAAATATGATAAAAAACGCACTTTTTCGTAAAAAACAGAATTTTTTATATACAAATTGCGAGATTTATGTTATAATGATACAGAATGTAAAGTAATCTTTTTGTGATGATAAAGGAATAATAAATATATGAGTTTCGATAATAAAAGGTATGGTGGAAGGGGCAAAGAAGGCCGCAGAGACGGATACGGCGGCAGAGATGCCCATGCCTATGATAAAAAGCGCGATAACGTGCGCAGGCCGGAAGACGGCGAGAACTCTGAGGAGAGTGGCGGAGCTGTTGTCGGTAGAAATGCCGTAAGAGAGCTTATGCGTTCGGGACGAGCGGTTGATAAGCTGTTCGTCAGACGGGGAGACAGAGAGGGCTCGATAGTAGTTATCGTTGCCGAGGCGATAGAGCGGGGGATTCCCGTTATAGAGGTTGAGAAAGCAAAGCTTGACAGCCTTTCGGATTTCGCTCCGCATCAGGGCGTTGTAGCTCTTGCGGCGGAAAAGGAATATTCGACAGTTGAGGATATTCTGGCAATAGCAGAGGAGCGTGGAGAAACACCGCTCATAGTTATCTCGGACGGAATAACCGATCCTCATAATCTCGGTGCGCTTATCAGATGTGCCGAAGGCGTTGGAGCTCACGGTCTGATCATTCCAAAGCGCAGGGCGGTAGGACTTACTCCTGCGGTGTCAAAGGCATCGGCCGGTGCTATCGAGCATCTTGCGATTGCAAAGGTCTCAAATATTGCTTCGACTATCGATATGCTCAAGAAAAAAGGCATTTGGACTTATGCGGCAGAGGCAGGTGGCGCGGCTTATTATGAAACCGATATGAGCGTGCCTGCAGCTATCGTTCTCGGAAGCGAGGGCGAGGGAGTCTCGGAGCTTGTTAAGAAAAAATGTGATTATATAGTTTCAATACCCATGTACGGCAAGGTCAATTCATTCAATGTCTCGACAGCCGCATCGGTCATACTTGCCGAGGCGTCTAAGCAGCAGAGACAAAAAAATAAGTGACAAGGAGTGCGTTCAAGTGGAAGAGAATAAGAGAAATAACGGTGAGGATATGTCGGTAAGTGAGCTTGTGAGCCGTCTTAAGGATAACATAAGCTCAGGTTCCGAGGTTTCCGAGGACAAGGTAATAGAGAAAAAGGCTGATCCCGATAAGGATATAGCCTCTATGCTAAAGAAATTTATGCCCGAGGATGAGTCTGAAGGTGATTTTGAGCTTGAGGACGTAGCTCCCGAGAATGAGGGGGCCGACTTTGAGCTTGAGAATGACTCCGAGTATGAGCTTGAGATTCCCGCTGCTGATAATGGTGATGCTTTTGCGGATGAGTTCGAAATGGACGACGTCGCAAATGAGTCCTTTGCAGAAGATTTCGAGGAGCCTGCAAAGGAGGTAGAGGATTTCCTTGCGGATGATGATATTATCCTTATGGATGCCCTTACCTTTGAGGTTGAGGAGCCTCAGCCTGAGCCAAAGAAAAAGCGCGGCGGACTTTTCGGTGGGAAGAAGGGCAAGAGCCTTGCGGACGGATATGCCGAGATGCTTGGACTTGAGCTTGATGCAAAGCAGTCTGCAGAAAAGATCGAGACCTCTGAACAGCTTTCGTTTGATATGGAGATTTCAGGAGCAGAAGAGCCCGAGGAGAGCATTCCTTCATACGACGAGCTTATTGAAAACGGTGAAATGCTTGAGCTTGAGGACATAAATCCCGTTTTTGCGGATGCAAATACAGAGAAAACCGAGCCTGAAGTCATTGAGGAAGAGCCTGTACCCTCACAGCTTTTCGTTCTTGATAATAACGCAAAGGAAGACGAGCCCGAGGAGGAATATTTCATAACGGAAAAGAATCCTCTTGCCTTTGATGATGAGGATGAGACTCCGATACTTCCTGATGAGTCTGCATTTGCAGACGTTACTCCCTCTGACGTCAGTGCTTTTGCTGATGAGGAATATGCAGAGCAGACCGACGAGTCTGTGATCTCTGCTGACGGGCTTGAGGATAAGGATATCAACCTTATGATAGCTCTTGGCTATGAGGAGGAGCTTGAAAAGGCGATCGGTAAGGATACTGTCGAGGAGATATCCGACAGTCTCAGCGCCGAGGACAACGATTTTATCGATATTGACAGCACTTATGCTTTTGACGGCTTCGAGATGGAATCATCCGATAATTTCAGAGCAGTCGGAAACAAATATAAGCAGGAGCATTCGGTAATGAAGATGCGTTTGCTCTGCACAGGCGCTTTTGCCGCCGCACTCTTCATCTTCGAGCTTCTCGGAGCGTTTGGCGTTACGCTTGGCGGTGCGCTTAACATCCACCATTACCCCGTTGTCGGAATAATGCTCTCGCTCCAGCTTCTGGTTCTTGCTTGCGCTCCTTCATGGAGACAGCTTCTTGCAGGGCTCTACGATGCCGTAACCTTTACACCCACGCCGAATTCCATTCCCTCGGTTGCAGTGCTTATGACTGTTATTTACGACATCATAATGGCGCTCATAGCTCCGAATACGGGACTCTGGCTTTACAATTTCCCTGCGGCTCTTTGCCTTGTATTCCTCGTTCTCAACGATTATTTCAATCTTTCAAGAGAGATACGCGCATTCAACACTATCGCAACGAGAAGACCTAAATTTGCGGCTTCTATTATCGATAAATGTAATGACGTCAGCGTAGAGGACGAGATGATGTCTGTTCTCTCGGAAGAGGAGCAGAATGAACCCTATGAAAAGATAATTGAGACGAGAAAAGCAGGATTTATCGAAAATTACTTCCATAGAACAAACGTTCGCTCCATGAAGGACAGAAGGCTTAGCCTCCTTATCTTCCCGTTTATCGCCCTTGCGATTGCGCTTGGTATCGTATCGTTCGTTACAAACAAGAGCGGAGTTACGGCATTTAATATTTCGATACTTACTATTCTGTTCGGTATGCCGATGTCGGCAGTATTCATTTACAGTTATCCTTTCTTTAGCGCAGTAAAATCCGCTTTTACAAAAGACGCAACCATTATAGGTGAATCTTCGGTAGAGGAGTATGCTGATGCAAATGCGGTGATTTTCTCGGATAAGGAAATATTCCCCTCCGAGGCCACCGTTACAAAGGGAATAAAGCTTTACGATAACAATGCTATATATTACGTTCTTTACCACCTCACAAGCCTCTATTCAAAAATAGGCGGACCTCTTAAGGACAGACTTGAGCAGGCAACGACAGAGATGGGGCACTCAGAGGACGTTCAGATAATCAGAGTAGCAAAGAAGGGAATTGAGGCGGTAATTGACGGCAAGGTAAATCTTCTTGCAGGACAGGCGTCCTTCATTGAGGAGAACGGTATTTATGCTCCTGCAGATCCCGACGATGAGCGTATGGCTGACGAGGGAACAAGCGTTCTCTATCTCGTGCTTGACGGAGTTCTCAGCGCAAAGCTTTACGTTGATTATGCGGTAGATCCTGAGTTCGAGGACGTTATAGCTGATCTTGCCGGAGAGAGAATGGAGACTGTAATTCGTACAAGTGACCCTAATATTGACGATGAGCTTATCGCAAACAAGGTCCGTGTTTCCAGATTCCCGACAAGAGTTATTAAATGCTTTGCAGAGGACAATATGGACGTGGAACGAGCAGACAGCGGCATAGTTTCAAGAAATTCACTCTCGGCTCTCGCACGTACGATCTCTCTCTGCAATAAGATACGCAGAGTCAGAAAGACATCGAAAACGGTAAGCACCGTTTCTATGATAGTAAGTGTTATAATGATGATATTCCTTGCTCTGTTCAGCTCAGAGCTTGGCGTAGCCTCGATATACGTGGCGCTCTATCAGGTCTTCTGGATGCTGCCGATGCTTCTTTTCACAAAGCTTTACGTTAAATAAAGATAAATAAAAAGAGCGTGCCGAGGCACACTCTTTTTTATTTTAAATCCTTTTTAACCGATTCCTTTTCGGCTTTTGCATTTGCAGAGGCATCAGCTCTTTGCCAGCCGGCGTAAAGAGTGATATCGTCTCGCAGCTTTTCGTGCTCGAAATCATATTTCATGGTCCGGCTCTTATCCTTATACCAGCCGTCAAAAATATAACCCTCACGTGTAGGCTCTTGGGGCTCTGCTACCTTTTGCCCATACCTCAGATGCTGTTCGGCGACGACAGTGCCGTCTCCCGTATCAAAATTTACTGTAAAACCTGCTCGGCTCGCCACAGAAATAATGATAATGAGAGCGATGAGTCCTATTATTATGGCAAGAGAGATGACCTTTGCTGAGACCGAGACGCCTTCGTATATATTAAACTTTTTATATGCCATTTTTTCTCCTTATTTTTTTACGAGATATTTTCTCATATCAATAGCGCAAGCTACAAGGATTATAAGACCCTTTATTATATACTGCATATTTGAATCTATCGAAAGGAAGGTAAGGCCGACGAAAATGAGACGGAGAAGGACAACTCCCATTATAACACCCCGTATCTTTCCTATACCGCCGAC
>SVUB01000027.1 GCA_015063495.1 Oscillospiraceae bacterium | reverse complement strand
ACTGTAAATCTGTTGTCACTGACTTCGGTGGTCCGAATCCACCATCCCCCACCAACAAAAAACGCACTTTTGTCTACCGACAAAGGTGCGTTTTTTGAATGATGTTTGCCTTCGGCAAATGATGTTGTCATAGTGCATGATATTCCGAATGCTATTGCCATTGAGAGCGATTGTAATTTTATAGGAAAGAATGTGTCATTCTTATAGCCACGCACTTTTCTGCATATAAATTCAAAAAATTTGGGTTTTTTGATATAATTATGAAAAAAGTTCCATTTACCTATTGAAAAATTGTTAATATTGGTGTATAATATACCTAAATCTACAAGTTTTGGAAGCGATTCCAAAATAAAAGGAGGAATTTTTTATGAAGCGTATTTTTTCTTTGGTTCTCGTTCTCGTTATGCTCGCACTTCTTGTGTCTTGCGGCGGCGGAACTACTATGACTATGGGTACGGGCGGTCCTTCCGGAACGTATTACGGCTACGGCGGAACTCTCGGCAATCAGATCAAGACTTCTTCCGGCATTACCGTAAACGTTGTTTCGACAGACGGCTCCAAGGCTAATATCCTTGGAATCGACGCAGGCAACTATCAGCTTGCTACAGTTCAGTCCGACGTTATGGCTTATGCTTATGCAGGTACTCGTTCGTTTGAAACAGAGGGCGCACTTGACTCCTTCAGAGTTATCGGCGGTCTTTATGCGGAAGCTGTTCAGCTCGTTACTATGGATCCTGCAATAAAGAGTGTTGCTGACCTTGCGGGCAGAAAGGTATCTATCGGTGCTCCCGGCTCGGGCGTTTACTTCAACGCTATTGATATCCTTACAGCCGCAGGCCTCACAGAGGGTGACATTCAGCCTCAGTATCAGTCCTTTGGCGACTCTGCCGACGCACTTAAGGACGGCAAGATAGACGCTGCATTTATCGTTGCAGGTGCTCCCACTCCCGCTATTCAGGAGCTTTGCACCACAACTGATGCATATCTCGTTCCGATAGACGGTGATATTGCCACTTCTCTTATGGAGACTTCTCCCTACTACACTACATATGAGATCCCCGCGGGCACATATGAGGGTCAGACAGAGAACGTTACCACAGTTACCGTTAAGGCTACTCTTATCGTAAGCACAAGTGCTTCCGAGGAGGACGTTTATAACATCACAAAGGCAATATTTGACAACATCGATGCTATTTCCGCCGTTCACGCAAAGGGTGCGGAGCTTTCTCTTGAGAATGCGACAAGCGGTATGACAGCTCCTTTCCATAAGGGTGCTGCAAAGTACTTCTCGGAAAAGGGAATTGACGTAGAATCCAAGTAATACTAAATCACCTTTGGTTTTTTATCGGCTGCGGCCGGAGTGTCGCAGCCGATTTTCTTATCTAATTTTGCAAAAAGGAGGATCATATGGCTTTATTTAAGAAAAGAGCTACACATGAGACAGGTGAGCCGATGGACCTCGAATCGGTTATGAAAAAATTTGACAGAGAGTCAAATACAAGAGTTTGGGAGGGAATCCCAAAGCTTCTCGTTACAATAGTGCTTGCACTCTTTTCCGTATTCTGCATTTACGTAACGCTTTTTGCCACTTGGCTTGACGAGATACGTCTGACCACGTTTATGGCGTTTATAATGTTTATAGGATTCCTTGTATTCCCTGCAAGGAAGGGTGTGCAAAGGGTAAATCATATGCCCTGGTACGACGTGATCTTTATGATAGTCGGAACAGGCTCGTTTGCCTACTATGCTCTAAACGCAACCGAGATAGTTTCAAGATTCAGGATAAATTCCCTTGAGGTCGCTATCGGTATCATCGGAATCATATGCTTGGCAGAGCTTTGTCGCAGGAGCGTAGGTCTTCCTATCCTCTGCGTTGCAGGGGTGCTTCTTGTATATGCTCTTATATGGGGTTCGACCAATCCCGATTTTATGGCAAGAGTTACCGAGACCGTAAGAGTGCTCTTTTATTCAAAGGAGGGTATTCTCTCCACTCCTATCAACGTATGCTCAAAATACATAGTAATGTTTATAATATTCGGTGCTTTTCTTGAGCGTACGGGCATTGCGGACTTCTTTATCGAGATAGCAAATGCCCTTGTAGGACGCTTTTCGGGCGGTCCCGCGAAGGTCGCAGTAGTGGCTTCTGCTCTTGAGGGTATGGTGTCGGGCTCGTCGGTAGCAAATACCGTTGGCTCGGGTGCTGTTACGATCCCTCTTATGAAACGCACAGGCTATAAGCCTGAGTTTGCGGCAGCGGCAGAGGCTTCGGCATCCACGGGAGGACAGATAATGCCTCCTATTATGGGTGCAGCTGCGTTCCTTATGGCGGAAACTGTCGGCGTTCCTTATTCAAATATCGTAGTTAAGGCAATATTACCTGCGGTCCTGTATTTTGCGGGTGTATTTATAACAGTACATCTTGAAGCAAAGAAGGAAGGACTCCGTGGTCTTACCCGTGAAGAGCTTCCCCGTCTGAAACCGCTATTAAAGAAGACTTATCTTCTTTTCCCGCTTATTCTTCTCATTTATCTTGTCGGCACGAGCACCCGCTCGATAGCTTATGCGGCAGCGATTGCCGTTGTTGCGGCGATAGTAGTCAGCCTTTTCAATAAAGGGCACCGCATAACCCCGAAGAAAATCCTTGAAGCACTTGCTGCAGGCGGCCAGGGCATGATAACAGTTGCGGCGGCGTGCGGTGTTGCGGGTATAGTTGCCGGAATTATCGGCGTTACGGGACTTGCATATATGCTCTTTAACGGTATCGTTACTCTTGCAGGTAACCAGATAATAATCGCTCTCTTCCTCACGATGCTTTGTTGTATCGTACTCGGAATGGGAGTTCCCACAACGGCAAACTACTGCATCATGGCGGCGACCTGCGCACCTATTCTTGTGCAGATGGGCGTTCCCATGATAGCGGCACACTTCTTCGTCTTCTACTTCGGTATCGTTGCCGACCTTACTCCTCCCGTTGCGCTTGCCGCATACGCAGGAGCCGCTATTGCGCAGGCGAACCCGATGAAGACGGCATTTACGTCAACCAAGCTCGCTATCGGTGCGTTTATTATTCCTTACGTATTTGCACTCAACCCCGCTATGCTCTTTATTGATACTACAGCGTGGGAAGTAATACTTATCTGTATAACATCCCTTATCGGTATGTTTGCGGTATCTGCGGCGCTTGAGGGATACTTTATCCGTCACATGAGATGGTATGAGAGAGCAATAAGCGTTTGCGGCGGCTTGCTTCTCATCTACCCCGGAGTAGTGACAGACGTTATAGGCCTTGCACTTGCAGGTTTTGTCATCGCTATTCAGATGCTCGGTAAAAAGAAGGCTGCAGAAGGCCTTGCTTAAATAAAAATCCCGTCTTACACAGTGTGAGACGGGATTTTTATAAGTAAAAATGAAAAAAGATACAGAAATTTGAAAAACTTCTTGACAAAACGAACTCTTTTCTGTATAATATATGACATAAAGTGTTTGAGCGGAAACCAGTACCCGTTTTTCTGTGTTTCAGAGAGCTGTTGGATGGTGCAAAACAGTAGTGCAGAACTCGGCGAATTCATTCCGTTAGCTGTTGGCTGAAGGCTTGGCGCTGTGTAGGCTATACCGGGTGCGACCGTTATATCGCTACGGTGTATATCGCACCTATAGAGGTTCTTTTTGCGAAAAAAGAGCGAAGCAGAGTGGTAACGCGGCGTATAGCCGTCCCTGTATCTTCATTTTGGAAGAGCAGGGCTTTTTTATTTGAAAAATTTCACGGCTGCAGTGCCGCGCAAATTATAAAAATTATATACTATTCTAAAGGAGATTTTTATCATGAAGAAAATCGTATCTCTCGCACTCGCACTCATTCTTTGTATGGGTACTTGCCTCGCATTTGCATCCTGCGGTGAAGAAAAGGCTGATTTCACAGTAGGCGTATGCCAGCTTATGGAGCACGAGTCGCTCGATAAGGCTACAAACGGCTTTATTGATGCACTTAAGGCGGCTCTTGAGGCTGAAGGCAAAACTGTAAACGTTGACGTTCAGGTCGCAGGTGAGCCTACTCTCTGCTCTACAGTTATCAACACTCTTACCGCAAAGAATGTTGACCTTATTATGGCTAACGCAACTCCCGCACTTCTTGCTGCTGCAAACGCAACTACAACTATCCCCGTTCTCGGTACTTCCGTTACCGACTATGCCGATACATTCTCAGGCAATATCCCTGCGAACGTAACAGGCACTTCCGACGAAGTTCCCTTTGACGAGCAGGCTCAGATGATGATAGATACCCTCGGTCTTGTCGCAGGCGACAAGGTGGGCGTTCTTTACTGCTCGAATGAGTCCAATTCTCTTATTCAGTATGAGGCTGTTAAGGCACTCTTTGAGGCAGAGGGTATAGTTGTTGAGGCTTACACGTTCTCCGAGACAACCGAGCTTCAGGCTATCGTTACCTCTATGGCAGACAACTGCAAGGCAGTTTACGTTCCCTCCGATAATACTGTTGCAAATAACGACTCTATCGTTGGTGCTATCTGCGGTGAGAAGAACGTTCCCGTATTCACAAGCTACGGCGGAGCTATCTGCTATGCAAGCCTTGCTATCGACTACTATCAGCTCGGCGCAGAGACAGGTAAGATGGCGGCAGAAATACTTCTCGGCAAAAAGACTCCCGCTGATATCGAGATCGCAACTCTCGTTCCTGCCGTTGTTTACAACGAAGAGCTTTGCACAAAGCTCGGTATAGCAGTTCCCGAAAACTGATTTGATCACTGAGGTAAAAAATGTATTTTCTTAATGCGTTGCCCGGAGCTGTTGCTGAAGGGCTTATCTGGGGCCTTATGGCTATCGGAGTATACATATCATATAAGATACTCGATATTGCCGACCTCACGGTAGACGGTTCTATCTGCACGGGAATGTGCGTTTGCGCAGTCCTAATAAAGAGTGGCGTTCCTGCATGGCTAAGTGTTATAATCGCTTTTCTTGCAGGAGCTCTGGCAGGTGTAGTCACAGGCCTTCTTCATACTGCGCTCGGTATTCCCTCGATACTTGCGGGTATCCTTTCGCAGCTTATGCTTTATTCCGTAAATCTTGCGGTGCTCGGCGGAAAATCACTTATATCCTTCGTTGGCGGCAAGCACACTCTTATGCTCAGTATGAGTGATAATATAAGAGCTATAATCGTTGCAGGACTTATAATTACAGGTACTATAATAGCACTTTGGCTATTCTTTTACACCGAGGTGGGCCTGACGCTCAAATCCACGGGTGATAACCCCGATATGAGCCGTGCACAGGGTATTAACGTAAAATTCAATAAGGTGCTCGGTCTTGCTATCTCGAACGGTATAGTTGCATTCGCCGGTGCACTTCTTGCACAGTATAAGGGCTCGGCCAACATAAACGACGGAAGAGGTGCGATAGTTATAGGCCTTGCGGCTATCTTTATCGGTCTTTCGGTGTCGCTGAAAATAAAGCCCAATTTCGTTGTCAGCCTTATCGGTGTTATCGGCGGCGGTATCGTGTATTACGTTATTTATAACTTCGTTATACTCCTTGGTCTTAAGACCGACTACCTCAAGATGCTTTCCGCAATTATCGTGGCAGTATTCCTTGCGGTGCCTTATCTCAAGGGAGAATTTTTCACAAAGAGAAAGCCTGTTGTTATACCCGTAGTAGCAGAAGAAAGCTCTGACGGAGGTGAGGCTAATGCTTAAGATAACTAACCTTCAAAAGACGTTCAACCCCGGTACGGTAAACGCAAAAACTGCACTTAACGGCCTTAACCTCACTTTGAATGACGGCGATTTCGTTACCGTTATCGGTGGAAACGGAGCAGGTAAATCCACGATGCTCAACGCTATTGCGGGTGTATGGAAGCCTGACTACGGCACTATCGAGATAGACGGTGTGGACGTTACGAATATGCCCGAGCATAAAAGGGCAAGATTCCTTGGCAGAGTATTCCAGGACCCGATGAAGGGTACGTCTCCCGATATGGAGATAGACGAAAATCTTTCTATTGCGGCAAGAAGAGGAACGAAGCGAAAGCTCGTATGGGGAATCAAAAAGAACGAGAGAAATGAGTACAGAGAGCTTCTTTCGGCTCTCGAGCTCGGTCTTGAAAACAGACTTTCAACCAAGGTCGGACTTCTTTCGGGCGGGCAGAGACAGGCGTTGACGCTTCTTATGGCAACGCTTCGCCGTCCTAAGCTGCTTCTGCTTGATGAGCATACCGCTGCGCTTGACCCGAAAACTGCGGCAAAGGTGTTGCAGATAACAGATAAGCTCGTAAGTGAGAATAATCTGACTACTCTTATGATAACTCATAATATGCATGACGCTATCGCACACGGTAACCGTCTTATAATGATGCACGAGGGCCGTGTTGTGGTCGACGTATCGGGTGAGGAAAAGAAAAAGCTCACAATAACCCAGCTTCTCGGACTTTTCGAGCAGGCGAGCGGAAGCGAATTTACAAGCGATAAGGTTATGCTTTCAAAGTAATAAAAATGTGTTGACCGAAATGAATTTTAGGGGAAATCCCCCCTCCCAACTCCTATCAGGAATTGGGAGGGGGGATTATTATCTACAATTATTGTAATTCATAGTGAATGGGGACAGAAAACGAAGTATTTGTTGTTTACGCATAATACATATATCTTTTCTTTAGTTATCATACTCTAAAGCTTTATTTCTCACATAATTTTCAAGATCATTGCAGTTGATCAGATATGCTCTACTTGTAAGATTCCACAATTCTTTAGAGTCTACCTTGGTTCGTGTTTTAAGTGTAAGTAAAGCTTCGGCTGCATTTTCAACATTTTTTGATGCAGAGTCAAGGATAATTTCTTCATCAATATAGGCGTTCGCAGTATTTATATTTTTGTTACCTATAGCTGATAACGAATTGATTTGATCTTCTGTCAAATTCAAATAAGTTTGAAGATTGATGGAATTTGGCATATCTGAGAAATAGTCGATCGATAAATAGAAATCACCGATTTTTTCCAAAAAAAGATCTTTTGGGGCACTGATCCAGCAATCCACATATTCGGATAGTTCCAGGACATCGTTTTCTTTGTCTTTCGCAACATAGCAAAATATCATGTAGGAAGTACCCTCTTCAATGATTGGAAGACCTTCTCCATATACGTCCATATTGTACCCAACACCAATTGTGATGATATCTCCTTGTGAGAAGGAGCCGGAACGACATGATAAAACATCATAAATCTCTATGTCAAAAATCGTTATATTATCTGTTACATCTGCATTCATATACGTATAAGATACAGTGACTGGACGAATATTTGACGCTTTACCGGTAATTATCACGGTGTTTTTTGTATATGCAATGTCATCGGTAAGCGTAGTCCATTCATAATAGGCATAATTGACGTTATTTGTATTTTCCATAAGTGAAACTTTAACATTATCCGAGTTATAAATGATTGGGCTCTCAACATTTGTTGCAGATTGACAAGATGCCAAAAAAAGCAAGCAAGAAACCAAAATCAAGGTTAAAGCATTTGCTTTTAATTTCATAAATAAAATCTCCTTTCAATAGTATATAAAAAATGCGCATAAGCTGACGAAATAGTCTGGCTTATGCGCTTGTTTAAATTGTCTTGATTCTATCTCTCCATATTGAGCAGTAATAGCAAAAAGACAAAGTGGCATAAACTAGATGCAAAAACATAACCATGTTTGTCACCTCCTCTTGCATATTCATAATCAATATTTATCATGTCTACATTATACACTAAATCTATTTGGATGTCAATAATAAGATTATATATTTGGTACAGTTTTCTATAAATAATATTTTTTAATTATATACTTGAAAAAAAGCTCTGCGGTCGGTATAATAGTTAAAAATGAGATGTAGCAATCTAATATATAAACACGGAGGATCTTAATCTATGAAAATAGCACTTATTGCACATGATAAGAAAAAGGACGAGATAATAGAGCTTTCAAAAAAGTATAAGGACGTTCTCGCAGAGCACGAGCTTTACGCAACAGGCACGACGGGCACTCTCATTATGGGAGAAACCGGGCTTTCGATACACAGAATGAAGAGCGGACCTCTCGGAGGCGATCAGCAGATAGGAGCTATGCTTGCTGACGGTGAGCTTGACCTTATCATATTCTTGCGTGACCCGCTTACGGCACAGCCTCACGAGCCTGACGTTTCTGCGCTTCTCCGTCTCGGTGACGTTCAGAAGATACCGCTCGCAACCAACGCAAACAGCGCAACGATAATGCTCGAAGCGCTGAAAAACAAGGTATATTTTGCTTAAAGAGGTCGGAATATGTATGCAGTTCTCTTAACGGCTCTCGGAGTAGGAGGCGCTACCGTTATCGGTGCGCTTTTAGGCTTCGTTTTTAAGAAACCGTCTCATAAATTTAACGATATTGTCCTTTCTTTTGCCGCAGGAGTGATGCTTGCGGCGGCGGTGATAGGACTTGTACTGCCATCACTTGAATATGGCGGAAAAACGTCGATAATCGTTACCGTGCTCGGCATCTTCTGCGGTGCATTTTGCCTTAATCTCGTTGATAAGCTCGTTCCGCATCTTCATAAGATGACGGGAGTTGACATTGAGGCGCACCCGGATAAAACGGAAAAGCTCAGCAAGGTGTTGCTTTTTGTTATTGCAATAGCCATACACAATCTGCCCGAGGGTATTGCGGCAGGCGTCAGCTTCGGAACGGGCGACTCGGTGCAGGCTCTGACGGTCGCAGGCGGTATTGCGCTTCAGAATATTCCCGAGGGAATGGTGATAATCGCACCGATGCTCGCTTCGGGCATGAGTGGTGGGCGAACCTTTGTTATTGCTCTTATGACGGGAATAGTCGAGGTGCTCGGAACTTTTATCGGCTATTTTGCGGTCAGCATATCGACGGCGATTCTTCCTTTTGCACTTGCCTTTGCAGGTGGAACGATGCTTTACGTTATAAGCGACGAGATGATCCCCGAAACGCACGCTCACGGAAGTGAAAGAGGCGCAACATACTCGCTTCTCGCAGGATTTTCGCTAATGCTCGTGTTTGATTTTCTTCTTGGATAAAAAAAGGAGCCGTGCGGCTCCTTTTTTTATCGGTAATATTAGTTTTTATCCTCTGTTTTTACAAGTCCCGTAACGTCGGATACAGGGAGGCTGAATGCAATGCCCTGCGCAGGCTTTGCCATGCCCATTTCCTTATATACAGCGCTGAGCACCGTATCTCGCAGATCTTTTTCCACTACCATCATAAGTATCTCTTTTTCTGCATGGATGGTGATTCCGAAGAAGGCTGCTGCCTCCTCCTTTGCAACGCCTCTGGCGTTAAGAATGGTACCGCCTCTGACTCCGAGCTCACGGGCGAGATCCATGACCTCCTCGGCATATCCCGAATTTACGATAACGAAGATAACCTCGTGTTTATTTGTTTTCATATCCCTTCTCCTCTCATAAAACGGTTGTTGCTAAGATACTGATAGAGGTTTACGCCTATCACGCTTGAAAGAGGTACCGCAAAGGCAATTCCCTTGCCTTTTTTTATTGTTCTGAATTTTTCCTCAAGGCATCTTATTACCTCGTCCGTCTTATCATCTCTTACAACGCTGAGGATCACAGCCTTTTCTCTGTTAAGGCTGAAAAGCTCGGTAAGCTCTGAGGTGGCGGTTCCGACTCCGCCGAGTGCCATCTGGCAGTTTATATCGAATTGACTTAACACGTCAAGATAAAATTCACACTTGGGTCTGTCCACGACAGTAAATAGAAGCTTCAGCTTTTTAATTGCCGAATCGTTTACCGTATTTGCCATAAGTTTTGCCGCCTCCTTACATAAAGTTGATTATCTGAGCGTCATCTGCGCCAAGGATACGCTTTATAGCGAGTCTTTCACGTCTTCTCTCGGTAACTATAGCTCGGAAACCGAGAAGCTGAATTGTGATAAGAGGCGCCATAGCGACCATAGCAACCACTCCGAATGCGTCAGCGAGTACCACATCTCCGCCCTGGAGAGAAACGCACACACCGGTAGCAAAGGGAAGTATGAATCCCGACGTCATAGGACCGCTTGCAACTCCGCCCGAGTCGAAAGCAATAGCGGTATAGACGGGTGGTACGAAAAGCGAAAGCGCAAGGGATATAAAATATCCCGGAACTACGTAATATATAAGCGAGAAATCAAATATTATTCTTATAACCGAGAGAGCAATAGCACTTCCAACACCTATGCAAAGTCCCATAAGCATCGAGCGCCGTTTTACCGTTCCGCTCGTTATTTCCTCTACCTGCTTGTTAAGAATATGTATAGCAGGCTCGGCAAGGACCACGAGAACGCCGATAAGCAGACCGAAGATCACGAGAGCTGAGAGCTTGTTGCCCGAAAGAGAAGCGGAAAGCTCGTAGCCGAGCTTATATCCGATAGGCATAAAGCCTACGTTTACGCCTGTGAGGAAGAGCACAAGGCCTACGTATGTGAATACGATGCCGACGGAAATTTTGTGAAGTCTTTTTGGCGGAAGTTTTAGGAAAATAAGCTGGCAGATAAAGAAGAATGCGACTATCATTCCGAGAGCTAACCCTACTTCCTTTGCCGTGTGTGCGACCGCTTCAAGAAAGCTGTTTAGAATATCAGAGCCTACGGTATAATCGGGAATCTCATACCTGAGAGTATTTTTTGAGAATATTCCGAGGAGCATTACCGCCATAATAGGTCCGACCGAGCAAAGCGCAACCATGCCGAAGCTGTTTTCTTTGTTGTGGCGGTCTGCAAGAACGCCCGATATACCAACGCAAAGAGCCATAAGAAAGGGAACTGTTATAGGGCCCGTCGTAACACCGCCCGAATCAAAGGCGAGAGGGAGTAGACTCACGTTTCCACGCTCGGTAAGAATAAGCGCCATAGCGAAAAGCAGCATATAGAAAATCATAAGTATTGCCGAGAGCTGTTTTTTGAACACTATACGCAGTATTGCGATTATAAGAAATGCTCCAACGCCTATGCCGACAGCGTAAATGAGTACAGTGCCGTTCATTACGGCGCTTACCTGACGTGCAAGCACTTGAAGGTCGGGCTCGGCAACAGTTATAAGCATTCCGAGAACAAAGCAGACCGATACGAGAAGACCGAGCTTACGTTGCTTTGAGAGTCCCGCACCCACGTTAGTACCCATAGGAGTCATAGCGAGGTCTGCACCGAGGTTAAAAAGACCTATTCCGAGTACGAGCAGAACAGCTCCTATCGTAAAGGTTATCAGCTCTGCTGCCGAAAAATTAAACATCGGCGTCAGAGCCAGAATATAAACGATGGCGGTCACGGGCAGAGCCGAGATGAGCGCCTCGTAAATTTTTGCGTGAAGTTCCTTCAAAATATCCACCCTTCCGCTCCGCAGAGCAGACAATAATCATCTATTGTAAATTATAGCAAATAATTTTCGCGATTACAAGGGTAAAAAAGTTAATTTTTCAGATAAAATATCAAAGAACTGCCAACCATAAGACTACTAAATTACAACAACGTATTTATCAAAAAGCAGGAAGTGCAAACACTTCCTGCTTTTATTCGTTATTTTGTTTTTTATGATTATCTGCTCTTATAAGCTTGTATTCCGGGCTTCTTAGCACTATCCCGATCTCGGTAGCTATGATTTCTACATTTTCGGTTATTCCGAAGCGATCCCTTAATTCTTTAGGTATAACAATTCTTCCGAGCTTATCAATTTCTTTTATGATTCCTATCATAGTTACCATTTTTCCTCTGTAAACCTTATTTGACATTTAGTGAGTGTCATATTGTGTATTCTAACATAATATAATGAATTTGTCAATCACTAGATGTTAAAAAGAGGTTTAAAATGTTCAAGAACAAAAACGAGGGCAGGAACAATTTGTGCGGTGACAACATTCGCAAACTACGTTTGAGCTATCCAACCAAGCTTTCGCAGAGAGGTCTTGCCGATAAAATGCAGTTGATCGGTATAGACATAGATAAAAACGCTATACAAAGAATAGAATGTGGAAAAAGATTTGTTACAGACATTGAGCTTAAGGGCTTTGCAGAAATATTTGGAGTCAGTCTTGACCGACTCGTGTAAATGAAAATTGCTTCGGGTTGCTTTTCAAGAGGTTAATGGTTAAGTTAAAAGAGGACAGAGAATTAAAAATTCTCTGTCCTCTCTCTATAATTACTACTTTTGGTTGCGAACCGGAGCCTACCGTATTTGCGGCTTGACTTTTAAAATTACAGATTGTAATATCTGTCGAATTCTGCGGGAGTGGGTATCTTGGAGAGCTCTGCGCACTCTGCTCTCTTTGACTTGATGAAGTTTGAGAGAAGCTCCTTCGGGAATACTCCGCCGGCTGTGAGGTAGTCGTTGTCTGACTCAAGAGCGTCGAGCGCCTCGGGAAGAGAAGTGGGAAGGCCCTTAAGCTTTGCCTTCTCCTCGTCGGAGAGGTGATAGAGATTGAAGTCGTAAGGTCCCCAACCCTCTGCGTGAGGATCTATCTTGTTCTTTATACCGTCAAGACCTGCCATAAGGATAGCCGCATAGCAGAAATAAGGGTTGCAGGTCGCATCGGGGTTGCGGAGCTCAAAGCGACGAAGCTCGGGAGCCTTTGCGTAAGCGGGAATACGGATAACAGCACTTCTGTTCGAGGTTGCATAGCCTACTGTAACGGGAGCCTCAAATCCGGGCACAAGACGCTTGAAGGAGTTTGTGCTGGGGTTAGTCAGAGCACACAGAGAAGCGATGTGCTTAAGAAGACCGCCCATGAAGTAATGAGCTGTTTGGCTGAGGTTAGAATAGCCGTTGTCATCGGAGAATACAGGCTGACCGTCCTTAAGGAGAAGCATATGAACGTGCATACCGCTTCCTGCCTCACCGTAAATGGGCTTGGGCATAAATGTAGCGGTCTTGCCGTACTTAAGTGCGGTGTTGTGGATGATATACTTTATCATCATAGAAGCGTCAGCCATATGAACTACCTCGCCGAGCTGAGGCTCGATCTCAAACTGACCGGAAGCCGCTACCTCGGGGTGATGGTAGTTTATCTCTATGCCTGCCTCCTGCATGAGCATGCACATCTCACTGCGGCACTCATATGAAACGTCAAAGGGCTTTGCGATGTGGTAGTTCTTCTGCTTCGGGACAACAACTCCCTTACCCTCGGTAGCACTGTTCCAGTAGGACTGCTTTGCGTCGACCGATGCGCCGATATAACTTCCGTCAACGCCCCATGTTACCTCGTCAAAGAGATAGAACTCAAATTCGGGAAGTATCTTCATTGTGTCCGCAACACCGCTGTCCTTCATATACTGAACTGCGGCACGGATGATGTTACGGGGATACTGGGGAAGGGGACGGTTTTCGGGATTGTCGATGATCATTGCGTTTCCTGTCATCGAAAGTGTAGGAATCTCGCAGAAGGGATCTATCATAGCGGTGTCAGGGTCCGGGATAAAGACCATATCGCTCTTTTCAACTACTGCGTATCCGTAGTTTGAAGCGTCAAAGCCGATGCCGTTTATCATAGTAGCCTCGGAGAAATTGTTTGCAGGAATAGTAACGTGGCGGAACTGACCGTTGATATCGACCATTTTGAAGTCGACCATCTTGATATCCTTTTCCTTGATAAGCTTAATAATGTCTTGAACTTTTTTCATCTTTGAAGTGCTCCTTATTTTTATATATTTCAATTATACAATACATTTCCTTGTTTGTCAATTTTTTATTAAAGAAAAGCAACATATTGCAAAAAAAGAAAAACTTGATAAAATCCTTTGTTTATGCTATAATATAAAGTGATTTTTTACTATGGGCGGTGTTCTTGCCGGGAAAGAGGCTATTATGGATAAAAAGAAAATAAAAAAGCCTCGGTGGGTGCGTCTTGACAATGCGGCAAAGATCTACCCTGCGGCAAGAAGAAGGAACTGGAGTAATGTTTTCAGGCAGTCGGTGACGCTGTCGGAGGATGTTGATGCCGATGTGCTTTCATCTGCGCTTGAAATATGCGTTATGCGCTTTCCGTCTATTGCTGCACGTCTTCGCAAGGGCTTATTCTGGTATTATCTTCAGCAGCTTGAGTCGGCACCCGACATTATGGAGGAATACAGCTATCCCCTTACGTATATGAGCAAGGAAGAGATGGAGAGATGCGCTTTCCGTGTCATAGTCTACCGTAACCGGATCGCCGTTGAGTTTTTTCATTCACTTACCGACGGAACGGGGGCAATGATCTTCCTTAAGAACCTTACGGCAGAGTATCTTGAGCAGAAATACGGTATAAAGGTTCCGTGTGAATACGGAATTTTAGACAGAACTGCCCAGCCGTTTGAGGAGGAGCTTGAGGACTGCTTTCCAAAAAATGCAGGTACCGTACCTGCAAGCCGCAAGGATACAAATGCGTGGCATATGTGCGGCGAGCCGCAAAAGGACGGCTTTTTGAACCTTACCTGCTTTCGTCTGCCCCTAAATGACACCCTCGAGCTTGCACACAGATATAATGCGACGCTGACGGTGTTCATGAGTGCGGTTATGATGCATGCGCTTCTAAATCTTCAAAAGGAAAAGGTAGAATCTCCCCGAAAAAGGAGACCTATAAAGCTCCTTATTCCCGTGAATTTGCGCCGTCTCTTCCCGAGCACAACTCTGCGCAATTTTGCAATGTATACCATTCCCGAGCTTGACCCGAGACTCGGGGAATATTCGCTTGGTGAGATATGTAAGGTTATTGAGCACAAGATAGGAGCCGAATTTACGGCAAAGCATATGAGTAAGGTGATAGCTACTAACGTAAACGATGAGAGGAATCTTCTCGTGCGCCTTATTCCGCTTCCGCTCAAGAATGCCGTCATGAAAGCGGTCTTTGACAGCGTCGGAGAGAAGAAGTCTTGTCTGACACTGTCTAATATTGGGTGCGTCAAGGTTCCCGAGGTTATGGGAAAATACATTAGGCGCTTTGATTTTATTCTCGGAGTGCAGGCGGCGGCACCGTATAATTGCGGTATGTTATCTTACGGTGACACCGTTTATATCAATTTTATCCGCAATATAAAGGATGCGGAGCTTGAGAGACACTTTTTTGCCGTTCTGCAGGAGCTTGGAATTTCTGTAACGGTGGAAAGCAATCAGAATGGGAGGTAAACGGATATGTACTGTATAAAATGCGGTGTGAAGCTGGCGGATACCGAGAAAAAATGTCCGCTCTGCGATACTGTTGTTTGTCATCCCGATTTTCCGAGTTCTAACGAGGCACCTCTATATCCGGAGGGGAAAATGCCGAGGGGCGGGTCGGGTACGAAGGCTCTTTGCGGTGCTGTTATTATCATGTTCTTGCTCCCATTGACTATCTGTTTTTTTGCGGATTTTCTGTATAACGGGATTTTAGACTGGTTTGGCTACGTTGCAGGCGCTTTGCTTGTTTCTTACGTTTCATTTGCTCTCCCTGCGTGGTTCGAGAGACCGAACCCCGTAATATTTACGCCGTGCAGCTTTGCGGCGCTCACGCTGTACCTGCTCTATATTGAGCTTTATACGGGCGGTGCTTGGTTTCTCAGCTTTGCCTTTCCAGTTGTGGGTGGAGTATGTCTGATTACAAGTGCTGTCGTTACGCTGGTTCGTTACCTGCGCAGGGGAAGACTGTATATAGCAGGCGGTGCATTTATTGCATCCGGAGCGTTTGCGCTTCTGGTGGAATTTCTGGCGGGAATTACCTTCGGCCTCAGATTTGTCGGCTGGTCGGTATATACATCAGTCACCCTGGTGATGCTCGGTTGTCTTTTGATATATATTGCAATAAACCCGAGAGTACGGGAAATAATAGAACGTAAGCTGTTCTTTTAAGTGCAGTGTGACAATAAAAGAAAGGTAAAGGTTGGATGTCTGATACACGCAGAAGTTATTTTATCAGATTATACGCAAGAATCGCAGTTTTTTTAGCTTGCCTTGCCGCTTGCTTTTTAAAACCTGAGTGGTTTGGCATTCTTGAGGGGGACAATTTCTTCGGGACTTTTTCGCCACTGCATATTTTGTGGATCGTGTGGGTAGCCGATATGGTATTACAGATAATACCGATAAAAAATAAGATAGCACTCGGCTCACAGAAGCTGTTTGCCAACCGCTTCAGACCTATCAGAGAAAAAATAAACTATAATGCCTTAAAGGATTACGTGGTAAGTACGACTAAAAGCGCATATAAGGTCATGCTGATTTGGATTTTTTTGATTCTTGTCATCGGTGGACTTTATTATGGCAAAGTCATAGGCAAGATGTGGCTGTTTATGATAGCGGTGGCGTTTTACGTTTGCGATCTGATATGTGTGCTTATATGGTGCCCTTTCAGACTTATTATGAAGAATAAATGCTGCACGACCTGCCGCATTTTTAATTGGGACCACCTTATGATGTTCTCACCGCTTGTGTTTGCCGGGGGATTTTATGCACTATCCCTTTTTGCAATGTCACTTCTCGCGTGGATCATCTGGGAGATGTGCGTAATGATATATCCGGAAAGATTCTGGGAGATGACAAACGTGTCGTTAAAATGCTCCGAGTGCACGGACAAGCTCTGCACACAGTATTGCAGGAAGCTGAGATAAAAGCTCGGGTGTTTGATATAATACCGTTATGTATTTTTTACCGATAAGGAGAATGTTATGCTTACTAAAGGAATGAAAGCGCCTGATTTTACACTTGAGGATAAGGACGGGAAGACCGTTTCACTGTCCGATTTTATAGGCAAAAAGGTAGTGATCTATTTTTACCCAAAGGATAATACCCCCGGATGCACAAGACAGGCGTGCGCCTTTGCCGGTGCGTATAATGAGTTCAAGAAAAGAAATATAGAGGTCATTGGAATTAGCCGTGACAGTGTGGCATCTCACGTAAAATTTGCTGAGAAATACGAGCTTCCGTTTATTCTTCTTTCCGATCCGGAGCGTAAGGCTATCGAACCCTACGGAGTCTGGCAGGAGAAGAAGCTTTACGGCAAGGTTAGCATGGGAATTGTGAGAACTACGTTTATAGTAGACGAAGAGGGCAAAATTGAGATGATAATGCCCAAGGTGAAACCTGACACAAACGCCGCAGAGATACTTGCAGAGCTGATGAGCCATAAAAATTGAAATCGTAAGGGCAGGAAGTTAACGCAGAACGAAAGAGGGCTGACCATTTTGGTCAGCCCTCAAAATTTGCGTTGGTGGAAACAAAGAAAAGCTAAATCATTTGAAAAGCTCACAAAAATATGGTATAATGATATAAATAAAACCACGAAAGGACGGAGATATTATGTCTTTATACGCCTTCTATGAACAATACTTTCCGTTCTGGAAAGCACTAAAGGAAGAAGATAAAAACTAT
>SVUB01000026.1 GCA_015063495.1 Oscillospiraceae bacterium | reverse complement strand
ATGCGCGGAGGGAATAATGAAATTTTCTGAAATGCTGTATGAGCGTCCTTCTCTTGAGGATGTGAAAAACCAAATATCCGCTTTTTGTGACAGCCTTGCGGCATCGCAGAGCTATGAGGAAGCTAAAGAGGTCTTCCTCGCCAAAGAGAAGCTTCAGAAGCACGTTCAGTCTATGATCACTCTCGTGAGCATAAGACACTCGATAGATACCAGAGACGAGTTCTATGATGCAGAGATGAAGTATTGGAACTCAGCTATGCCCGAGCTTCAGGAGTATCTCCAGAGATGGACTGCCACTATGCTTGAGGGCAAATTCCGTGCAGATTTTGCAAAGGAATACGGCGATATAGTATTTATAAACGCAGAAATAGAGCTTAAAACCTTCTCGCCCGAGATAATTCCCGAGCTTCAAGAAGAAAACGAGCTTACTCAGGAGTATGAAAAGCTCCTTGCGTCTGCCGAGATCCCATTTGAGGGCGGCATGTACACCATCTCTCAGATATCCCCCTTCAAAAACGATGCGGATGACGCCCGCAGACTTGCCGCATGGAAGGCAGAGGGTAAATGGTATAAGGATAATCAGGCAAAGCTTGATGAGATATACGATAAGCTCGTTCGTCTCCGTGATAAGATGGGCAGAAAGCTTGGTTATGACGGATATACAACACTTGGTTATTACAGAATGGGACGTAACTGCTATACGAAAGAGGACGTTGAGAAATTCCGTGCCGCTGTCGTTAAGTATCTCGTTCCCGTAGCTGATGAAATATACAAAGAGCAGGCAAAGCGTCTTGGTAAGGAATATCCGATGAGTTTTGCGGATAACGCACTTATGTTCCGTTCGGGCAACCCGAAGCCGCAGGGCGATGCCGATGCTATTCTCGCTCACGGTAAAAAGTTCTATGATGAGCTTTCACCCGAGACGAGTAGATTCTTTAATACGATGCTTGACGGTGAGCTTCTTGACGTGCTCTCAAAGCCCGGCAAACAGGGCGGTGGATACTGCACGAGTATTTACGATTATGAGGTTCCGTTCATCTTCGCAAACTTTAACGGAACTCAGCACGACGTTGAGGTAGTTACTCACGAGGCAGGACATGCCTTTGCCGATTGGTATAACCGCAAGAGAGTGCCGATGGAGACCATCTGGCCCAGTCTCGAGGGATGCGAAGTACACTCGATGTCTATGGAGTTTTTCGCTTGGCCTTGGTGTGAGGGCTTCTTTGGCGAAGATACAAAGAAGTTCATGTATAGCCACCTTGCAGGTGCGCTGACCTTCATCCCTTACGGAACTCTGGTCGACCACTTCCAGCATATCGTGTTTGAGAGACCCGAGATGACTCCGGCAGAGAGACACGGTGTATGGAAAGAGCTTCTCGGCGTTTATATGCCCTGGATGCGTCTTGACGGAGATATTCCGTTCTACAGTGACGGTGAGGGCTGGCAGAGACAGCACCATATCTATTCAAGTCCCTTCTACTATATAGATTACTGCTTGGCACAGACGGTTGCACTTCAGTTCTGGGCTATGATACAGAGCGACCTTTCCGACGCTTGGAAGCATTATATGGCTTATACCGAGCAGGGCGGAAGCCGTGTATTTACCGAACTTCTTAAAAATGCAGGTCTTGACAGTCCCTTTGACGAGAGCTGTCTGCGCGGCGTTTGCGAGAAGGCTAATGAATGGCTGGCAAAGTTTGACCTTACCGGTATAGCTTAAAATGTCGGATAAGGAAAAGAAAAAAAGAGGGCGTAAGGCCTATCTTTCGGATTTTACCCGTGACGTCAGCGGACAGTATATCTACTCGGGCGAGCTTTATGCTTTCTCCGGAGATAAAGAAGCCCGCAAAAGAGCTTTTACACGCATAGGTTTGTACGGATTTGCGATACTTGCGCTTGCTGTTTTGGGCGGGTGTATCCCGTCGGCCGGAATGCAGAACTGCTTTTACGTCATAATCCCTTATATAATAGAGCTCTCGGCCACTGTCAGCATAGTCTGGACTATTATAAAGCTTTTTTGTGGCGGAGAAGAGATAAGAGAGTATATTTATGAGTCTACCGTTCCGCGTCTTCCGAGACTTGCGGTATTTGCCGTTGTTTCTACCGTGATTGATATCGTAGCCGTTCTTCTCTTCCTTATTTTAGAGTGGAACGGGCAGGGAATAGTTCCTACGGTCATAGCGCTCATAGCAAAGATACTCATTATCCTGCTTTCCTTTGTTTTCAGAAGATTTCTCGCAGCTCTTTCCTTCGTAAAGAACGAGAAAAAGCCAAAATCCGAAAAATAATACAAAAAATCCAAAAGGGTACCCTTTTGGCATTCTGCACACAGCGCAGAATGATATCTACTTCAAGGTAATATCGGGGGAAACCCGTTATTATAAAAAATTTTATAAGGAGAGGATTCTTATGAAAAACTTTAAGAGAATTCTTGCACTGACCCTGGCTCTCATTATGTGTGTTGCTATGTTCGCAGCATGCGGCGAGACCAAAACCCCTTCGGGAGATAACGGCGACGAGGTTGCTAACGATACGCCCCTCGTAGTTGGTTACGCTCCTTTCAGCAGTAAGTTCTCTCCCTTTTTCTCGGAGACAGCTTACGACCAGGACGTTCAGGCTATGACTCAGCTTGGACTTCTCACCAGCGACCGTACCGGTGCCATCATACTTAAGGGCATCGAGGGCGAGACCATTGAGTACAATGGCACTCCCTATACTTACAACGGTCCCGCTGACCTCACCATCACACAGAACGATGACGGTACTGTTTACTACGATTTCGTTCTCCGTGATGACGTTACCTTCTCGGATGGCGAGAAGCTGACAGTAGATGACGTAATCTTCTCGATGTACGTTCTCTGCGACCCCACATATGACGGTTCTTCCACTCTCTTTGCTGTACCGATCCAGGGTATGGATGAGTACAGAAGCGGTATGGATTCCCGTCTCAACCTCGTTCTCGCAACAGAGAAGGCTGGTTATACTGCAACTGACTTCTTCACAGAAGATCAGTACAACACTTTCTGGGCAGCATTTGACGCAGCAGGCGTTAAGTTCGCTCAGGAGATCCTTGACTACTGCGTAGCAGCAGGTTACGGCACAGAAACAGATTCCGTTGCAACAGTAGCTGCTAACTGGGGTTACACCCTTGCAGAAGACGCAACAGTTGAAGATTTTTGGGCAGCTATCGTTGAAAATTGCGGTTACGATCTTTCCGACGAAGGTATCAACTACGAGACAGCAGGCACTTCCATCTCTGCATTTATCAACGCAGAGCTTGGTGACAAGGCTGCTGAGTATGCAGTAGGTGTTCAGACAGGCGAGTCCGCTGCAAACATCTCCGGTATCCAGAAGACCGGCGAGAACAGCCTTCGTGTTGTTCTTACAAAGGTTGACGCTACAGCTATCTATCAGCTCGGCGTTGCTATCGCTCCTCTTCACTACTACGGTAGCGATGAGCTCTTCGACTACGACAACAACAAGTTCGGTTTTGTAAAGGGTGACCTTGCATCCGTTCGTGCAAAGACCACACAGCCTATGGGCGCTGGTCCTTACAAGTTCGTTAAGTTCGAGAACGGTGTAGTTTACTTCGAGGCTAACGAGAGCTACTTCCTTGGCGCTCCCAAGACAAAGTACGTTCAGTTCATGGAAACTGCAAGTGACGATGATAAGCTCAACGGCGTTATCACAGGCACTATCGATATCTCCGATCCTTCTATCGACGAAGATACAGTTGACGCTATCAAGAAGGCAAACGGCGGCGAGCTCAGCGGTTCTAAGGTTTATACCAACACCGTTGACAACCTCGGCTACGGTTACCTCGGTATCGACGCTAACCTCGTTAGCGTAGGCGGCGACGGTGCATCCGATGCTTCCAAGAACCTCCGTAAGGCTCTTGCAACAGTATTCGCTGTTTACCGTGACGTATCTGTTGACTCCTACTACGGTGAGAGAGCAACAGTTATCAACTATCCTATCTCCAACACATCTTGGGCAGCTCCTCAGGCAACCGATGACGGTTACAAGGTAGCATTCTCCACAGACGTTGAAGGTAACGCTATCTACACATCCGAAATGACTGCAGACGAAAAGTATGCAGCAGCTCTCACAGCAGCTCTCGGCTACTTTGAGGCAGCAGGCTACACAGTTGAGGATGGCAAGCTCACAGCAGCTCCCGAAGGCGCATCTCTCCAGTATGAGCTCTGGATCCCTGCTGACGGTAAGAGCGACCACCCTGCATTCATGATGGTTTCTCTCGCTGACGACGCTCTTGCAACCATCGGCTTTGACCTCGTTGTTAAGGACCTCGCTAACTCCAGCGATCTCTGGACAGGTCTTGAGGCTGAGACAGTTGCTATGTGGTGTGCAGCTTGGGGCGCAACTGTTGACCCGGATATGTACCAGATCTACTTCTCCGGTAACGACACAATGGCAGCAGGCGGCTCTAACTACATGTATGACATTGATGACGACGAGCTCAACCAGCTCATCCTTGACGCTCGTACATCTCTCGACCAGGCTTACAGAAAGACAATGTACAAGGCTTGCCTTGATATCGTTGTTGACTGGGCAGTTGAGGTTCCTGTATATCAGAGACAGAATGCTATCATCTTCAGCGCAGAGCGCGTAAATCTCGATACTATCACTCCTGACATCACAACATTCTACGGTTGGATGGCTGAGATCCAGAATCTCGAGATGAAATAATTATTTAGATTGATTTCTAAATATATTTAGCAGTGTAATAGCTGTCCTGCGGCCTCGGCCGCAGGACAGCATATCTGCTACATATCAAGAAACGGCTATTTTCCCATATAGCCGCTTCTTGATGTGTAGAGATGCGTTTTTTTCGCTTCGCTGCATCATTAAATCATAATGGAGGTCTTCTCGTGCGTAAATACATACTTAAAAGAATTCTTCTTTCAATCGTCATCCTATTTTTCGTAGGATTTATAATCTATGCGCTTATGCGCTGCCTGCCGACGTCTTATCTTGAGTCGGTGGCTCGTCAGAAATCCATGACTCCCGGCTCAAAGAGCTTTGAAGAGTGGATGGAGCAGCTAAAAGCGACTTATAATATGGATTCTAACATAATCCCCGGCTATTTCAAGTGGATCGGAAATATGTTTAAGGGTGAATTCGGCGATAGCTGGAAGTGGACAGTTCCCGTTATGGACAAGTTCCATGATACGGTATGGCTCTCCTTTGTTATGGGTGCTATATCCTTCTTCTTCCAAATAATCATAGCTATCCCTCTCGGCGTAATTGCGGCAACGAAGCAGTATAGCAAGACCGACTATGCAGTATCTATCTTTGCACTTGCAGGTATCTCGCTTCCTACCTTCTTCTTTGCTTCACTTCTTAAACTCGTTTTCTCAGTCAAGCTCGGTTGGTTTGACCTTTTCGGACTTGTAGGACGTAATCATGAACTCCTTTCAGCATCGGGACAGCTTCTCGATAAGGCTCATCACCTCGTTCTGCCGATAGTTACTCTCGTAGTTATCAGCGTAGGTTCTCTTATGCGTTATACGAGAACGAATATGCTTGAGGTGCTCAGCTCCGACTATATCAGAACCGCAAGAGCAAAGGGTCTTTCCGAGCGCAAGGTAATTTACCACCACGCATTCAGAAATACTCTTATTCCGCTCGTTACTATCATTGGTGGATCGCTTCCCGGACTTTTCTCGGGTGCTCTCATCACCGAAACTCTTTATTCTATCCCCGGTATCGGATATGCATCATACCATTCTATGGTTTCGGGAGATATTCCTTTCTCGATGTTCTATCTTGTGTTCCTCGCGGTTCTTACGCTCGCAGGTAACCTGATTTCCGATATCCTGTACGCTGTGGTTGACCCCCGCGTGCGCATAGCTTAAGTGAAAGGAGGAAACTACAATGCGGGATAATATGGAAAATACCCCGAAGGACGTTTTTGACGCAGAACAGCCCAATGTTCACGTTCAGCAGACTCCTTCCAAGTTAAATGAGCTTCACGCTAAAAAAATTGTCGAAGATAATAAAGACAAAAACGGGAATGGAAACGCTCCCGATGGTGAAAACTATTCATTAAATGACGACCGCCGTGTTAAAGTTCTTTCTCCCGGTGCGCTCGTTGCAAAAAGATTCTTCAGAAACCGCCTTGCGGTAACCGGTCTTACCATCCTTGTCATTATGTTCGTTTTCTCTTTCATAGGTGGCTTTGTTTCCCCCTACGGAGAGAAGGAGATATTCTACCGTGACGAGTATATGCTCAAGGAGTATGCGGGTGCGGTCGAGAACATCGAGTTCCGCTATGCTTCTGCTCCCAGCGGTGAATATAACAGTATAATTCAGGCTCAGTCCTTCCTTGCTATCTCTACCGGAAAGACAGCGTTTACCTACCGTGACGTAACCTATACAGTTCAGAACGAGGGCGAGGATTTTTACAGCATTTTCCTTGACAACAAAATGATCGGTATTGCATTTAAGGATACCATGACTCCCTCAAAGGCGGGTGAGGTCATTCCTTTTGAGGTGCAGTACAGCGCTCTTAAGGCCTACGTTGGCGGAGAGACCTCCTTTACAATCGGCGGAGAAGAGTACACTATTTCTGACGGTGACGTTTTCAAGGGCGGAGAAGAGTACGCTTATATAAGCAGATACGTTATTCAGGCTATCATGCCCGACGTATTCCTCTCAAGAGACTTTAAGAATGCACTGACAGATGCTATCGAAGCACGTAACGGCGTTCTTACGGGAAGCACGACCTTTGAATATACAGACGATAAGGGAGAGGTTTGCGAGTATACCCTCGAATACGACGCTCCCGCAAAGAACTGGGAAATAAAGAGACAGACTCTTACAACGAATATCGCAACCTATTCTTATCCTTCTATGTCTCATTGGCTCGGAACGGATAGAAACGGTATGGATATGCTTACCAGACTTATGTACGGTGGACGAGTATCTCTCGTTATCGGTTTCGTCGTTGTTATAATCGAGACTGTCATCGGTGTTGCACTCGGCGGCCTTGCGGGCTACTTTGGCAAGTGGGTCGACAACCTTATCATGCGTATCGTTGACGTTTTCTACTGCGTACCCTCTACACCTATCATTATTATCATAGGTGCGGCTATGGACCACGCAAATCTTGATCCTCAGATAAGAATGCTTTACCTTATGCTTATCCTCGGTTTCCTTGGTTGGCCGGGTATTGCACGTCTTGTAAGAGGTCAGATACTTTCGCTCCGTGAGCAGGAATTTATGACTGCTACCGAGGCTTGCGGTGTTCGTGTTTCACGCAGAATATTCAAGCACCTTATTCCTAACGTTATCCCTCAGCTTATCGTTACTTGTACGATGGGACTCGGTTCTACCATTATTACCGAGGCAACGCTTTCCTTCCTTGGTCTTGGCGTTCGTTTCCCGTTTGCTTCCTGGGGTAACATCATAAATGACGTAAATAATACTCACGTTCTTACAACATATTGGTTCATCTGGATCCCCGCCGGTGTTTGCCTGCTCCTTACGGTACTTGCATTCAACCTTGTCGGTGACGGTCTGCGCGATGCGTTCGACCCCAAGATGAAGCGATAAGAAAGGAGAGATCGGTATGGCAAAAAAGAAACCCGAAGGGTATCTTTCTGCGCGTGAAGCTCGAAGAATATCAAAAGAGAATCGCCGCATAACGAATAAATTTGAAAAAGCGAGAAAAAGAAAGAACGTGCCTGAGAGTGAGTATCTCACCGAAATGCACGACAACTCAAATTCGCTTGAAATCGAGAACCTTCATACCTATTTCTTCTCTGATGTAGGTACTGTAAAGGCAGTTGACGGTATTACCTTTGACGTTCCGGTAGGAAAAACTGTCGGTGTCGTTGGTGAATCGGGCTGCGGAAAGAGTGTAACGAGCCTTTCTATAATGCAGCTGCTTCAGCGTCCTCAGGGACAGGTAGTTAGTGGCGAGATCAGACTTAATCTCGGCGATAAGGCTTATGATATAACTAAAGTTCCCACCGAAAAGCTTCAGCATCTTCGCGGAAACTATATGTCTATGATCTTCCAGGAGCCTATGACCAGTCTTAACCCCGTTTTCCGTATAGGAGCGCAGGTAAATGAGGTCATTGAGCTTCACGACGGTGCAGGAAAGAGCAAGGAAGAGATAAAGGCTCGTACTATCGAGCTTCTTGAGATGGTCGGTATCGCTAACAGCGAGGGCGTTTATAAAATGTTCCCTCACGAGCTTTCGGGCGGTATGCGTCAGAGAGTTATGATAGCTATGGCGCTTGCTTGCAACCCCAAGCTTATCATTGCGGACGAGCCTACGACCGCTCTTGATGTTACCATTCAGGCACAGATCCTTGACCTGCTTCGTCAGCTCAAGGAGAAGATAAATTCCTCTATCATGCTTATTACTCACGACCTTGGCGTTATTGCAGAGATGGCTGATTACGTTGTCGTTATGTATGCGGGACGTGTGGTCGAAAAGGGAACGGCAGAGGAGATATTTGCAAATCCCGCACATCCTTATACGATAGGTCTTATGGCTTCAAAGCCTGTTGTTGGCAAAAAGGTGGATAAGCTTTATTCGATTCCGGGTAAGGTTCCGAATCCTATCAATATGCCTAACTATTGCTACTTTAAGGACCGCTGTGAGATGTGCACAGAGAAGTGTGGCGGTGATTATCCCTGCGAGGTAAGCCTCTCGCCTACTCACAAGGTATCCTGCTACCGTTACTATGATAAGAAAGAGGGTGAAGAATAATGGCAGACGTAAAGAAAGAAAAGCTTGTCATAGATAACAATTTCACCCCCGTGGAATATGACCCACAATATATATTGATGGTCAATGCTCTCAAAAAATACTTCCCGATAAAGGACGGACTTGTTTCAAAGACTGTTGGTTACGTAAAGGCGGTTGACGGCGTTACCTTTAACCTTAAGCGTGGTACAACTATGGGTCTCGTCGGTGAATCGGGTTGCGGTAAGACTACCGCAGGCCGTACAATCCTTCGCCTTTCGGGCGAAAAGACGGGCGGTCAGGTGCTCTTTAACGGCAAGGAAGTATACGACCTCTCTCCGAAGGAGATGAGAGCTCTTCGCACGAAAATGCAGATAATCTTCCAGGATCCCTTTTCATCACTTTCTCCCCGTCTTCCTGTCGGTGAGATAATCGGTGAGGCTGTAAGAGAGCATAATCTCGTCTCCAAAGCAGAATTTGACGATTATATAGACCAGGTTATGGATAACTGCGGACTCCAGCCCTTCCATAAGGACCGCTATCCGCATGAGTTCTCCGGCGGTCAGCGTCAGCGTATCTGCATAGCACGTGCACTTGCGCTCAACCCTGAATTCGTTGTTTGTGACGAGCCGGTTTCCGCTCTTGACGTTTCCATTCAGGCTCAGATAATCAACCTTCTCAAGGATCTTCAGGATAAATATAACCTTACCTATCTCTTTATCTCTCACGACCTTTCTGTCGTTGAGCATATTTCGGATACCGTCGGTGTTATGTATCTCGGAAGCCTTGTTGAGTACGGTGATACCGTGGATATCTTCAAGAATCCTCTTCATCCTTATACCAAGGCTCTCTTCTCGGCTATTCCGATACCCGATCCTACGGTGAAGATGAATCGTATAGTTCTTGAAGGCTCTATTCCTTCTCCTGCAAATCCCCCCAAGGGATGCAAATTCCACACTCGTTGTGCAAACTGTATGGAGCGCTGCAAGCACGAGACACCCGTTCAGCGTGAGATAGAGCCGGGTCACTACGTTGTTTGCCATTTGTATGATAAATAATGGATAAAAACAAAAAAAAGAAAGTCTACGACGATGATGACGGCAGAAGTATTGCCGATATGAGCGGACTTGACCCCCACCACCCTTTTACTCCACGTATAAAGTGGAACAGAGGGCAGGCGGATGGAAATTCCGAGCAGAAGAACGGTGAGGATCGTCCGTGGGAAGAGCACCCGCTCTCAAAAGAAGAGCGAAGAGCTTTCATTTGGGGAGCTCTCGGTGCGGCACTTCTTATCGGTGCTGTCTTTGTTGCAGGTCTTGCCCTTGTCATCTGGCTTATGTTGACTTTTTGGGCTTAATAAAAAGAAGCAATCGTTTTTGCGATTGCTTCTTTTTATTTTATCTTTAGCGGAAAGAACTCTTTTTTTGCACAGACTGTTACGATGTTGCCGCGATGCCGGAAGGTCTCAAAATGAACGCCAAGATCGGTAGTGGTATCAAAAGAAGTGAGCGGAGTGGAGAGACCTGTGCCGAGATACTTTATATAGGCTTCTTTTTTTGTCCAAATCTCGGTGAAGGTCTTTTCTTTGCTGTCTGAACCGTAAAAATATTTCTTTTCACCAACGGCAAAAAAACGCTCTGCAAGGGGGACTGGATCTTTATTATATATCTCCTCGGCGTCGATTCCTATGCGTGGAGTTATATCTTGTGACTGACAGAGTGCACATACTGCGAGAGAATCTGTATGAGAGATACTAAAATCAACGTTTTTTATGTTTTCAAAATAAGGTCTTCCGTTTTCGCTTCTTTTAAGTATGGGGAGGGTAATATCTTGGGGTAGAAGTGATACAAGTAAATTTAGAGCCGAGAGGCTTCGATATACGGAGGGGCGGTGCTTTTTTGAGGTTATTTCCGAAATGAATACAGAATTTTTCTCACAGAAAGAGAGTGGCAGTGATGCCGCTTCTTTTTTTATGTCATCCTCGGTTATATCCTGCTTAAGTTCCTTGAAAATAAGCTTTATCACGTTTATCCCTCCTTTTTTTATATTATAACATTAAATTTTCTCTTTAGCAAGTCTAAATTGGTACTCTGTGGTACACGGGGTTACCTTCTGGTACTCTTCTTCGATGTAAAATGCTCTTGCACAAACGAAGCAGAGCTTACACTGCGTAGAGAAAGGAATGGTGATAATATGGATGGCGGATAGCGAAAAGAAAAAAGAGAAGAGCATAGACCTTATTGAGGCAAGCAGATCCGGTGGTCTTACCAAGCTTATAGACGACTACATAAGAAAATGCAAAAAGAAAAAAGAAGGAAATGATGAAGAGAAAAAAGCGAAATTTCCAAACGTTGCGGGTTTTTGCAGGTTTTGCGGTGTAGGTCAGGGTGAGCTTGAAAGACTATCGAGAGAATGTCCCGATGAATATGATGCTCTCTGCTCGGTTTTTGAGGATGAGGCCCTCAATTCAAGCGTTGCCGTTACCCTTATCGGAGCCTATATGAAGAAGAGACTCGGTTATGGTGAGGATAAGAGGATAGAGCCAAGTGTCAGTGAGACAGATGAAAACCCGACGGTCGTATTTATGCACGACATTATGAAGGACGGAGAATAGCTTGGCTGTCACAAGGATAACGGGAATTCCGAGCAAAAAACAGCAGGAGTTTTTTGATTCCCGTGCCAAGTACACAGCATATGGTGGTGCGAGAGGCGGGGGTAAATCCTGGGCACTGAGAAGAAAGCTCGTTGGGCTGTGTCTTCGTTATCCGGGTATAAAATGTCTTATCGTGAGACGCAGTTATCCCGAGCTTGTCGGAAACCACGTTCATCCGTTTTTGTCGGAATACGGCGCACTCATAAAGTACAGCGAGAACGAGAAAAGGATGCTTTTTCATAACGGGTCGAGCATAAAGCTTGGATACTGCTCAAGTGACAGAGATACCCTTCGCTATCAAGGTCAGGAATACGACATTATCGCAATAGACGAGGCAACGCAGCTGAGCGAATATCAGTATAGTATTTTTTCGGCCTGTCTGCGAGGTGTGGGAGCCTTCCCGAGACGAATATACCTGACCTGCAATCCCGGAGGTGTCGGACACGCTTGGGTAAAGCGTCTTTTTATTGACAAAGTGTACCGTGAAGGGGAGAATGCAGAGGATTATAACTTTGTTCAATCTCTTGTGTATGATAACCCGACCTTGATGGAAGCGGCACCCGATTACGTAAAGCAGCTCGAGGCCTTGCCCGATAAGCTAAAGAAGGCTTGGCTTTTTGGAATGTGGGATGTTTTTGAAGGACAGTTCTTTCCCGAGTTTGATCCTTCGTTTCACGTCGCTGATATATCCTCTGTTGTATGTGAGGATTATTTTATCGCCATTGATTACGGCTTCGACATGCTTGCGGCATTACTTATCGGTTATGATGGAGACGGCAATCTTTACGTGCTTGACGAGCTTTGTCGGCCGGGACTCACTCTTTCTGAGGCCGCCGGAGCCGTTGCTTCTCTTGCTTCAGAGAGATGCGTCCGCTTTGCGGTGGCATCCCCCGATCTCTGGAATCGCAGGCAGGACAGCGGTAAAAGCGGATTTGAGATAATGAGTGCCGTACCCGGAATGCCGATGCTGATAAGAGCCGATAACAGACGTGTAGCAGGTTGGCGAGCACTCAGGAATATGCTTGGAGCAAGGGATAAGGGGACTATAAAGATCTCTCCCGCCTGTTCCGAGCTTATAAGAAGTTTGCCTGCACTTCTCTGCGACAAGAGGGTTCCGGACGACGCTTCGGGCGAGCCTCACGAGATAACACACGCACCCGAGGCTCTGCGGTATGCGGTCATGAGCCGCCTGCCGCAGACGGAGGTGAATAACGATTTCAAAATAGGAAAACGCAGGACGTTTGCTTCAGATTATCTGAAATAAAAAACGCTTCGTTTGTGCAAAAACGCCCCACTCCGGGGCAGAAAGGAACCTTTGATGACAAAGGTAAAAAACATGGCAAAAGCAAACTTAAAAGGAGCCCTTGCAAGGGATAGGGTAGTCAAATTCGGAGGTATCTGCCACGGAGGCTCAAAAAACAGTGCAAGAAAGGAAAAGGGAAGCTTTAACGCCTTTGATATCTGCAATTTCAGAATACTTCCCGACGGGAGTCTTGAAAAACGTCAAGGGTTTTCGCTTCTTATGGAGCTTCCAGGTGAGCCGAGAGCTTTTTGGAGCGGATATCTTGACGGAGATGAGATCACGTTTGCACTCATAGGCAGTGCTGTTTACAGTGTTGATACCGAGAGCAAGAGAGTAACGCTTCTCGGTACGGTAGATTCATCCGAGGGCAGAGCTGAATTTTTCTTCTACAGAGGATTTCTATATCTTGCAGACGGTGCAGGACTTTACCGTTATGACGGTGAGGACTTTGAGGACTTTTCAGGTTACGTACCTCTTTACGGAAAAGACTGGAGCGATAGATTTGCAGGAGAAGTATATGAGCCTGTTAATTTTCTCTCGGATAAAATAAGGATCACCTACGCTATTAGGGAAGATACTGCGGCGTTTAATCTCGGTATCAAATGCAGCGAGATACTCTCTATTTCTGTGAACGGTAACGATTTTATGAATAAGGTAAGCCTTGGTGAGGATGGAAAGACCATAAGGGTGAATACGGGCAGTATATCCGACGGTGCACTTATAAAGATGTGCCTGAGGCTTGATGAAAGTGAATGCAGTAAGGAAGAGCTTATCGGAGTTACCCGTGCTACAGTTTACGGCGGTGCGGATGACGGCAGAATACTTCTTTATGGCGGAAGCGATGCTTCAAAGGTGTTCGCATCAAGATACGTTTCAAGGTCTTCGTATATTGAATCGCTTGAAGCGGATAACACCTCAAATGACGTATATTTTCCTGTTACCGACACGGTTTCCGTGACCGACGGAAGATATCCCATAACGGCACTTTGCCGTCATTATGACAGACTTCTTATATTCACTGCAAAAGAAACCTGGATGGCGGATTTTACAAAGACGTCGGGTTCTCCTTACATAGTGCCGATAAATTCGAGTGTCGGTTGTCTTTCGGAAAACGGAGCAGCTCTTGGCGGTAACAGCCCATATACCGTGTCAGAGGGCGGAATATACCGCTGGACCTCGGATTCGGATGAGCGAAACGAATGTAATGCCGTTCTTATCTCCGGAGAGATAGGAGATATGCTTGACAGCAGCTTTTTTGACCACGCAGTAGCTTTTTACTTGCGTGAAAGAGGCGAGATTTGGTTTGCCGATCCTGACAGCGACGAGCAGCAGGTTTTTATATATTCCGTATCGGGGCAGAGATGGTATCGTTTTGATGGCATTGCGGTCGATAGATTTTTCTCCTATAAGGGGGAGGTGGGGATGCTCTATGGGAAATATATATTTGCTTTCTCCGACGTAAATCTTTTTGACAGTAGCGCAAACGGTGTAGTAAAGAGTAATATCGAGGCTTATTACGAATCCAATCTTACGGATTTTGGATATCCGGAGAGGGTAAAACACCTAAAAAGAGTTCTTGTTACCGCCTATCTCGAGGGAGAGGATATAAGTATCACTCTTAAAGGAGACACGGGCGGAGAGCAAACGATAACCATAAGGGAAAAGGAAGATGCCGACGGAATATATCCCACCTATCTCGATGCACATTCTGGGATTGGACGATTCAGAGAGATGAATTACGTCATAAGAGCCGAGGGAGATGGCAGACCGAGACTGCGGGCGTTGACTCTGTCTGCACACAAGTAATGAAAAGGAGTTTTATATGAACGAAAAAACAACTAAGGCATGGCGACAATATGAGGCGGGCTGTGACTATAAGCGGAAGATAGGGCTATATGAGACTGTCAGAAATAACGAACGCTTTTTAAGGGGAGATCAGTGGCAGGGATGCACAGGGGATCTTCCAAGGCCTGTATTTAACATCCTCAGACGTATAGTTGACTATATGGTATGCACCGTGTTTTCAAAAAAGGTCGCAATAAATTATACCGATGAAGATTTGCCGTATGAAGCAGATCCCTTAAAAGCGGAAATTATGAGAAGGGGAATAGACCTTCTCGGTAAGAATGCCGCTTTTCGTTGGGAGAGATGCAAGATGGATAAGATCGTCAGAAGAGCACTGCATGATGCGTCGATCTCAGGCGACGGAGTAGTATATAGTTATTTTGACCCCGATGCACATTCCGCTCAGCCCTTTAAGGGAGATATTGTTACCGAAAACGTGGATAACGTTAATCTTTTCGTTGCCGACGTAAACAAAGCCGACATACAGAGTCAGGAGTATATAATCCTTTCCGGCAGACAGAGCGTGCTTTCGCTTAGACGTGAGGCAGTAAAATACGGTATGAGCAAAATAGATGCGGATAGACTTATCTGTTCTGATGAGGACGCTGATAAGGGGTCGGGAGACATGGCATTGTGGGAGCTTGAGGGAGACGATGATGAAAAGAAGGCCACCTATCTTATCAAATTTTGGCGTGAGGATGGAAAGGTCTGCTTTGAAAAGTCTCTTAAAAGCTGTGTCATCCGCAGAGTGAAAACCAACTGCCGTCTTTATCCTGTGGCGTATTTCAATTGGTATCCCACAAAAAACAGCTTTCACGGAACGTCACCGATAACCGGACTTATTCCGAATCAGAAATTCATAAACCGTGGCTATGCTATGGTCATGAAGCATATGACCGATACGGCATTCTCAAAGGTGATCTACGATAAGACGAAGATCCCCGAGTGGACGAATGAGGTGGGCGAGGCTATTGCCGCAGTCGGCTCTACTAACGTTTCCGATGCTGTCAGCATCATAGAACCCGGAAAGCTTGAGGAGGGCTATCTTGAGCTTCTTCGTGACTCTGTTGCGGCAACGAAGGAAATGATGGGAGCTACAGAGGCCGCACTCGGAAATCTTAATCCAACGAATACAAGTGCTATTCTTGCTATTCAGGAGGCTTCAAAGGTACCGCTCCTTCAGATAAAGGATAATATCAGCATATTCGTGGAGGACATAGCAAATATTTGGGCGGATATGATGTGTGCTTATTATCCATCCGAGAGACTTATACCCTATTTTGAGGATAGCGAGGTCGTTACGGGGCAGGTGGATTTTGAAACACTCAGAGAAAATCTTGTTTGTGCACACGTTGAGATATCCGATCCCGAGAGGTTCTCGGTTGCCTATAATCAAGCTGTGCTTGACAGACTGCTTGACGGCGGATTTATCAGCTTTACCGAATATCTTGAGCGTTTGCCGCAGGGAATAATTATCGACCGTGAGGAGCTTATAGCAAAAAGACAGCTCGAGGAGATCAAATTAGAGGAGGATCACTATGAAGAAGAAATTATTGACAGAAGATGAAGAAAAAAAGAAAGAGGAATCTCACCCCGAGGAGCCTTTTTCAAAAGAGGAATCGCCAAAAGAAGAGGAGAGTGAGCTTGAAACATTACGCAGAAAAAATGCAGAGCTTACGTCGGAGCTTGAGGAAAGAAAAAAGCTCACCCAGAGACTTGAGGGCGAGATAGGAGAATTTTCCGAGCTTTTTCCGGATGTTTCACTTTCAGAAGTTCCGAGTGAGGTGTGGGATGAGGTCAAAAGGGGAATTCCTCTTACTGCATCCTATTCAAAGCACGAAAGGAAGAGGATCCTTAATGAAAAAAAGGCTTCTGAGATAAATAATTCCGCAAGAGAATTATCAAGCGGAGCACTCGGGAAGAGCGAGGAGTATTATTACACCCCGGATGAGGTCAGAAAAATGTCTGCCGCCGAGGTTAAGAAAAACTATTCACACATAATAAGTTCAATGAAACGTTGGAACTAAAAGAAAGGAATTAAAAATATGTCACTTACAAATTTTATACCTACTATATGGAGCGAAACACTTGCAACCGAGCTTGACAAAAAGTATATCGCAGTAAAGAACTGCAGCCGTGATTTTGAAGGCGATATCAAGAGCAAGGGAAATAGTGTCAAGATAAGTAGCGTTGGCGATATTTCCGTGTTTGATTACACGAGAAATACCGATATGAACGCACCCGAAACTCTCTCTGACGCTGCTCGCACACTTCTTATCGATCAGGCAAAGGCGTTCAATTTCCAGATCGACGACGTCGACAGAGCGCAGGCTATACCGAAGCTTATGCAGGCTGCAATGAAGAAGGCGGCATCGGCTCTTGCAAACACTGCCGACAATTACGTTTTCGGTCTTGTAAAGGACTGCGAGGAGAGTAACGTTATCGACCTTGCTTCTCCTACCGAGGATAACGTAATTGATTCTATCCTCTCCGTGAGAACCAAGCTCTATAAAAATAACGTTTACGATGCGGATGACCTTGTTTTTGAGGTGTCTCCCGAAATTGGAGAGCTTATTCTCAAGGCAAAGATCAACGTTGCGACAAATAACCGTGAAGCTCTTGAAAACGGTTGTATCGGCAATATTTGCGGCACAAAGATATACGTTTCCAATAATGTCGTAAAGGACGGAAACGTACATAAGTGTGTTGCGAGAAGCAAAAGAGCGGTGGCATTTGCCGAGCAGCTCAGTGAGATCGAGGCTTACCGTCCCGAGAAGCGTTTTGCGGATGCTGTTAAGGGTCTTCACCTTTACGGTGCGAAGATCGTATTCCCCTCTGAGTATTTCGTTATGAATTTCACACTCGCTTAATGGGGTGATATATTGACAAATAACGAAATATATAAAGCCGCTCTGCATATTCTCGCGGAGACGAGCGAGTCAGCGGATACGAGCGATTATGCCGAGAGATTTCCTTACATTCTCGCACTATTTTGCGGTGAAGCCGAGGATCTCGACTCAAAATACAGAAAGGCACACGGTCTGCCTGTAAGGTATGGTTCGATGAGCATTGCCGCAGAGCCGGATGAGGATTTTCCTCTATCCGATCCATTTGCACATGCGGCGCTGTATTATCTCTCATCGATGCTCGTAGTCGATGAAAATCCGGAGCTTTCGGATAAGCTTTTTGAGCGATACAGCGCAAGGATGGCGGATATATATTCCTCTCTCCCTTCTGAGCTCGAAAAGATAAAAAACGTCTATAATTAAGCAAATCCGCCCCCTTTAATGGGGGCGGA
>SVUB01000025.1 GCA_015063495.1 Oscillospiraceae bacterium | reverse complement strand
GGAAGCGTATATAGCGCAGCAGAGGGCGTGGAACAGAGAGCGGAATATTATTGCCGCAGAGAGCCGCCAGAAGGCACTTGACAGGATGGTAAAGCTTGAGAAACCGCAGTCTGACCCGAAGGGCATCAGAATGAGCTTTACGAAGGGCGGTGAGAGCGGAAACGACGTTCTGTCGGTAAAAGGACTTTCGATGGCGTTCGGCGAGAAAAAGCTCTTTGAGGATATTTCGTTCCTTATAAAGAAAAAGGAAAAGGTATTTATAGTCGGCTCAAACGGCTGTGGCAAATCCACACTTATAAAAATACTTCTCGGTACTCTTGCGGCAAAGAGCGGCAGGATAGAGTTGGGGTATAACGTAGAGGTCGGTTATTACGACCAGGAGAACCAGAATCTTGATGCACGCAATACCGTTCTCGACGAGCTCTGGAATGCGTACCCGACAATGAAGGAAACGGAGGTAAGAAACACTCTTGCGCTATTCAGATTCGTCGGAGAGGACGTTTACAAGGAGGTCTCGGTGTTAAGCGGTGGCGAGAGAGCAAGACTGACTCTTGCAAAGCTGATACTTTCCCGAATGAATCTGCTTATTCTCGACGAGCCTACGAACCACCTTGATATAGGCTCACGAGAAGCGCTCGAGAGCGCTCTTGCAGAGTATGACGGAACCGTAATAACGGTATCGCACGACAGATATTTTATCGGCAAGCTGGCAACTAGGATAATTGAGATAAAGCCGGGCGAGTGGAATGGCTCGGATATCCTTGACTATACCGTGACAAGAAGCGGTGACGGATATAACGAATTCAGAGAATACAGAGACGAAAGGGGAGAGAGACTTAAAAGCTCTGCACCCGGTGCATCCGTAGAAAAGATGAGCTCCGAGAAGGAGCAGTATCTTATGGCGAAGCAGAGTGCCGCAGAGGTCCGTAAGGAGCAGAAGCGCCTTGAAAGACTGAAAAAAGAGGCCCAAAGCCTTGAAGAAGAGCTTGAGGCGGTAGAAAAAGAGCTTTACGGCGATGCCGCAAGCGACTACAAAAAAGCCGGCGAGCTCGACGCACGTAAAAACGAGATAGAAGAGCGCCTTATGGAGATTTACGAGGAGATAGGCTGCTGATTAAAACAGAAAGGAGAGCAATAATGGAGCTTTTGAAGCTTGCGGGGGAGATATTTGCCCGTGAGAAAATAGAATACGTATCCGTTTTGCCGCTCTCCGATTGCGATATCATAAGAGAGCATCTTCTCATACGGGCAGGAGTAGAAAAGGAGCACGGGAGCGCTATTATGATAGCGGTACCCTATTACGTAGAGGATGAGGGAAAGAGAAATATATCTCTTTATGCCGTTTCAAGGGATTACCACCTGTATTTTAAGGAGCTTTTTGCGAGAGTGCTTCCGCTTTTCAGAGAGAGATTTCCGGGGAGGATTTTTACAGGCTTTTCCGACCATTCACCTATAAACGAGGTAAAGGTGGCGGCAAGGAGCGGGCTCGGTGTTATAGGCAAAAATCATATGCTTATAACCGAAAAATACTCGTCCTTTGTCTTCCTTGGAAGCATTATTTGCGATATACCGACAGATGGTGTTGCGGGAGAGATAAGGGAATGTGAAAACTGCGGCCTTTGTGAGAAATCCTGCCCCGTGGGGCTTGACAGCTCTAGTTGCCTTTCTGCCCTTTCGCAAAAAAAAGGAGAGCTCACGGCAGAGGAGCAAGAAAGACTGCTCTCGGGTGGCTCGGCGTGGGGATGTGACATATGTCAGATGTGTTGTCCTCATTCTGCCCGATTAAGTGAGACGGAAATAGATTTTTTCAGAACGGGACGTTTAGAGTACGTAACGACAGATACAATAAATTCGATGACTGATGACGAGTTTCGTGCGAGAGCTTTTTCCTGGCGAGGCAGGGAGACGCTCATGCGAAATCTTCGCATTTTTGAAGATAAAAAGTAAGATAATCTACAACCACTTGGAGGTAATATGCTGAAGCTTATCCTTGGCGGTGCAGGCACAGGCAAAACGCATTGCATCACGGAGATGATAAAAAAGGATATAGAAGAGGGACGCTGTGCCTTTCTTATAGTTCCCGAGCAGGAAACGGTTTTACGTGAGCGTATGATGCTGAAAGCTCTGCCACCGTCGGCACAGCTTTCTTTTGAGGTGCTTAATTTTTCTCGCCTTGCAAATAGCGTATTCCGCAAATATGGCGGGCTTACATATAACTACGTAAGCGGTCCCGTAAAGTCACTTGCAATGTGGAATACCTTACGTGCGCTTTCGCCACTCCTTTCGGAATACGGCGGAGAGGGGGGCGATCCTCATTTCAGCGAGATGATGCTCTCGCAGATAGAGGAATTCAAGGCATACTGCGTTTCCCCTTCTGCTATTGAGAGAGCCGCCTCGAATGCGCCCGAGGGAAGCAGACTGGGAGCAAAGCTATCCGACCTTGCACTTGTTTATTCGTCTTATTCTTCTTCTCTTTCTGAGTGCGGTGGCGGCGATGCCTCCGACGACATCGGGAAGCTTGCCAAAAAGCTTGATGAAAACAACTTTTTCGCAGGAACGAACGTATATATAGACTCATTTACGAGCTTCACCGCATCCGAGAACGAGGTGCTTTCCAAAATTATTCGTCAGGCAGATAACGTAACTGCGTCTTTTTGTCTGCGCTCGGACTCCTTACATGATGAGCTTCAGTTTGACAGCGTAGCGGATACCGTGCGCCGTTTCCGCTCTCTTGCCGAGAAATGCGGGAAGAGCACGGAGCACATGATTTTGAATGAAAATCACAGAACGTGTGATAAGGCGCTTCGCCGCCTTTCGGAGGATATCTGGCGCTTTGATGCGCCCACGGCGGAGAGTGACGAATACCGCACCGACAGCGTTAAGCTTGTAAAATGCACGAACGTATATGAGGAAGCAGAGGCTGTCTGCACAGAGATAGCAAAGCTTGTCAGAGACGGTATGAGATACCGTGATATAGTCATACTTGCAAGAAACGTACAATCTTACGAGGGGATAATTGATAACGCTCTCGAAAAGGCAGATATCCCTTACTTTATGTCAAAGGGCGAGGACGTCACGTCAATACCTCTTGCCAAGCTCCTTCTCTGCGCTCTTAGGATAAAGAATAATCTCTGGCGCACCGAGGACGTGATAACCTACATAAAAACGGGCCTTACGGGGCTTGATGAGCGTTCGATCGATCTTTTTGAGCAGTATATATGGAAGTGGAGCATAAGCGGTAAGGCATTCCTTGGGGACGACTGGACTATGGACCCCGATTCTTATTCCGCAGAGCCGAGTGAGAGGGGCAGGGCTGTTCTCGACACGGTCAATATGGCAAGACGTGCCCTGATATCACCTCTTATAGTGCTTTTCGAAAAAATCGATGCGGCAGTGACCAATGAAGATATATGCCGTGCCGTATTTGAATATATGGAGGAGCTCTCCCTTTCAGATAAAATGCGTGAGCTTGCAGCATCCGCAGCCCAAAAGGGCGATGCAGCATCTGCGAGTGTGACACTCCGCCTTTACAATACCGTCCTTGACGTACTCGGGCTTTTAGCCGAGACCGACTGCGGTGAGGAGCGATACAGCAGTGCTGATTTTGAGCAGGCGCTGAGGATCGCACTTGCGGGAACGTCGCTTCAGAATATACCTACCTCGTGCGACGAGGTCACGGTTGGCTCTGCTTCGCTTTTACGCGCAGATAGACCGAGGTGTGTTATTATGATAGGCGTTCTTGACGGCGTTTTCCCCGAAAACGTGAGCGACGTTGGAATGCTTTCTGACGATGAAAAGCAGTTCCTTATCGAAAACGGCATAGAGCTCTCGGGCGGAAGCGACGAGAGAGCCTCCGAGGAGCTTTTCTATATTTACAGAGCGGTGAGCGCTCCGTCCGAAAAGCTGATAATGACATATCCTGCGTCAGAGCTTCAGGGAGGCGGGGAGCTTCGTCCGTCTCTTGCATTTGAGAGAACGAGACTTCTTCTTTCGACGCCTGTCGTCGATTATTCAGCTCTCCCCCTCTCCGAGAAAATATGGAGTGAGAAGACGGCATTTGAATATATGCCCTTTGCGGATGCGGAACTTGCCGATACACTTAAAAGTTATTTTGAGGGAAAAGAGGAATATTCCCTTAGATTAGATTCGCTTTATACCCCTATATGCGACAGAGAATGCAGTGTCCCGAGTGAGCTTTCCGAGCTTATCTTCGGAAGGCATATGTCGTTCTCACCGTCGGCACTTGAAAAGTACGTAAAATGTCATTTTGACTATTGGTGCGAGTACGTATTAAAGCTTCGCCCCGATGAAAAAAATATTTTCAGGCTCAGCGATACAGGTTCGCTTATCCACGCTCTGCTTGAGAACTTTATTCGTGCGGTGACAGATGAAAACGGCTTTAATGCTACTCTTGCAGATGACGAGATAGAAGAGATGCTCCGTGAGCTTCTGCGCCTTTATGCAGAGGCTAATATTCCCGAAAAGGATCTGAAAAAGGAGCAGGTATCTCACGTGCTGAGCAAGCTTCTGCATCTTTCACGCTTGCTTGCGGGAAGCGTTACGGCAGAGCTTAAAAAGAGCCGATTCGTGCCCACCTTCTTCGAGCTTAAGATAAGTGATAAAGACGAGAATGCCGTAAAGCCGATGACTATCTCACTTCCCGACGGCTCTACCGTTTCGGTAAGGGGTATAGTTGACAGAGTCGACCTGCTAAAAGAAGGCAACGACGTTTACGTAAAGGTCGTAGACTATAAGACGGGCGCAAAGCAGTTCTCACTCTCCGACGTAAAAGAGGGACTTGGACTTCAGATGCTCCTTTATCTCTTTACGATATGTGAGGACGAGAGAAATAAGCGCCTTATGGGTTGTCCTGACGATGGGGAGCTTAAGAGCGCAGGAGTAGTATATCTCTCCTCGAGGATAAAGTCGGTAGAGGCCGACAGCGCCACACCGGCAGATGAGGTACACGCAGAAGCGGACAAGCGTCTGGTGCGAAGCGGAATGCTTCTTTCTGATGAAAAGGTGCTCGGTGCTGTCAACGAGGATATGGATTTCAGATATATTCTGTCCGACGCAAAGAGTGAAAAGCGCAAAAAGGAAGTGCTCCGAAGTGAAGACGAATTCTGCGAGATAAAGGATATGATAACAGAGACTCTGAGGGGGATTTTCACCTCTGTCAGAGAAGGCGATGCCGGTATAGAGCCGAAGGAGCACGACGGAAGACTGCCGTGCGAATACTGCCGTATGCGTGCGGTATGCCGCAGGGCAGAGCATAAAAAGGACGAGGAGGTCGAGGAATAATGGCAAAATGGACTGATGCCCAGCTCTCTGCTATTGAAAGCAGAGATAAGACCGTACTTGTTTCAGCGGCGGCAGGCTCCGGTAAGACCACAACTCTTACAGAGCGTATAATCAGGCGCCTGACCGATAGAGAAAACCCTGCAGATATCGGGCGTTTTCTCATAGTGACCTTTACAAAGGCCGCTGCGGCGGACCTGCGCAGTAAAATATCATCCGCACTCGGAGCAGCCCTTGCGCTTGACCCATCAAACCGCCACCTTTCACGTCAGATGATAAAGCTCGGTGGGGCGGATATCTGCACCATAGACTCATTTTATCTTGGTGTGGTAAGGAAAAACTTTTCCGCACTTTCACTCCCCTCAAAGCTATCCATGATGGACGAGGGAGAGCTAAGGGTGATGAAGATGCGCATCCTTGAAGAAGTCATAGAAGACTTCTACGAGGAGAGAAAAACGGGATTCAGGGCATTTATGGATGCCTTTATGGATTCGAGAGGCGCAAGTGATGCGGTGAGTGAGCTTCTTTCTCTCTACACAAAGCTCAGCGGTTATCCGGAGTTTCTCGAATACCTCAAAAATAACGCTTCGGTTCTCGAAAACGAGGCAAAAATGCCGTTCCTTTCTACCAGAGCAGGGCGTGAGATAAAAAAGCAGAGCCTTGAATTTCTTATGCACTGCGAGAGGGTGTATTCGGATGCACTTGAGGTGATTCTCGGCGATGAGAAAGCCGCAAAGGCTTACGGGCCGTCCTTTACCTATGATAAGGAGCATTTTGCCCGTACGAGAGCGGCTATTGAGAGCGAGGATTACTCTGCGGCACTTTCCGCTTTCTCGGGATACTCAAAAATTCCGCTCGGAGCGCTCAAAAACGCAGACGAGATTTTTAAGGAATATAAGGACCTGCGTGCTGAATGCACCGAGGAATACGATAGCATAGGGGAGAGATATTTTTCTTTTACAGAAGAGACTCTTTCATCCGATGCTTTGAGGACTTCGGATTTTTGCAAAATTCTCTATGAGCTTCTTACGGAATTTGACCGCCGCTTTGCAGAAGAAAAAATAAACTGCGGTGGTTGTGATTTTACAGACAACAAGCGCTTCACCTTTAAGCTTTTTATAGGCGAAGACGGAGAGCCGACAAGTCTTGCCAGAGAATATTCCGAAAAATACGACGAGATATACATCGATGAATATCAGGACACAGACCTTGTTCAGGATATGATATTCAGCGCTATCGCAAAACCGGGCGGACGCTTTATGGTAGGTGACATCAAGCAGAGCATTTACCGCTTCCGTGGGGCAAACCCGTCTGTATTTGCTTCATATAAAAATGCCTTTCCGGATATTTCGGAGAGCGAGGGCAGTGACAGCTGTGCTATATATATGTCCGAGAACTTCAGATGTGACAGACCTGTTATCGATGCGACCAACCGCATCTGCTCATATATTTTCGGTAAAGGGCCAAACAGCATAGGATACACCGAAAAGGATGACCTTGTTTGCGGAAAGCGAATAGAGCCCGAGGGGCGTGAGATGAAAAAGGCACGGCTTACCGTCGTGCGAGGATATGTGTCGTCTGCCCTTTCTAAAATGCCCGATGACGAAAGAAAGAGGTGCGAGGGCAAGGGAAGTGAGCTTGAGATACGGGCGGTTGTGGGAGAGATAAAGAGGCTTTTGACGGACGAGAGCGAGACCTGCGAGGAGAAGGGCGTGCTTCGTCATATCGAGCCTCGTGATATAGCAATTCTTACGAGAAATAATTCCTCGGCAAACGCTATTGCGAAGGCACTCTCCGATGCGGGAATACCCACCTCGGCAAGAACGACCGTAAACTATTTTGAAAACCCCGAGGTGCTGCTCGTAATGAGCTTACTCAACGTGATAGACAATCCCCAGAAGGACGTTTATCTTGCGGGAGTACTCCGCTCACCTCTGTTCGGATTCGGTATAGGGGAGCTTGTTCTTATAAGAAAGACGGGAGATGGAGCAGTTTCGCTCTTTGATGACCTTATTTATGCCTCGGAGCACTCGGAGAATGAGTCGCTTCGTGAAAAAATAGAGTTCTTCCTTAAGAAGCTTGCGGAATACAGAGAAAAAGCAAGACTTTTGCCTGTTGATAAGCTTCTTCAGTATCTCTATTCCGATACTCTCATACTTTCCTTTGCGGGAAGTGAGGAGGAAGAGGATGGGGAGCCCTCGGAGAGAAGGGCTAACCTTCTTATGCTCTACGATTATGCACGCAGATATGAGACCGGCTCATATAAAGGGCTTTACAGCTTCATCTGCTATATAAACGATATAATTGCATCAGGTCAGACTATTGAGCCGCCTGCGTCATCCGGCAGTACGAACGTGGTAAACGTTATGACTATCCATAATTCAAAGGGACTCGAATTTCCTGTGTGCTTTATAGCCTCGACGCAGAAAAGGCTCGGAGGAAAGGGCGGCGGTGTGCTTCAGTTTGACCGTGATACGGGACTTGGAGTTCTTTTCGGTGAGGAAAGCGGACTTGCCCTTATAGATAACGCTATCCGCAGGGCGATAATAAAGAAGAATGAGCGGGAAGATCTTGAGGAGGAGATGCGTATACTTTACGTGGCGATGACCCGTGCACGTGAAAGGCTTTATATGAGCGCTTATACCTACTCGGATAACTGGGAGAAGAGCGCCGAAAGGCGTGCGGCTTTTGCCGATGAATACTCGATAATGTCAAGCTCGTCTTACCTTGACTGGATAACCTCTGCGCTTTATTCTTTGAACGAAGAGGAGCGATCGGTCGTTGATATCGTAAGGCTTCAGCCGTATGATATTCCAAAAGTATCACGATATAGTGCAAAAGAGAGTGTGGCGGACGAGAATAGAGGCGAGGTGGAAGCAGGAGACATTTCTGCGCTCATAAGCGAGAGACTTTCATTTGAATATGAGCACAAGCATATGTCTCGTCTTCCTGCAAAGCTCTCGGTTTCAAAGCTTTATCCCGAGGTGCTTGATGAGACTGTCGCAGACGAACCGTTTGCCGAGGAGATCTCGATAAATGAACTCCCGTCATTCCTTATTCCAAAAGAGGAGAGGGCAAGTGCCACCGACAGAGGAACGGCTACCCACACCTTTATGCAGTTCTGTGATTTTGAGAGAGCGGAGAAGCAGGGGGTAGAGGAGGAGATAGCAAGACTTTCAGAGCTGGGGTATATTGCACGTGAAACTGCGTCTCTTATAAATACCTCTCACGTGGGTAGATTCTTTAAGAGCAGGTTTTACCGTGAGATGAAGGAGTCTCTTGAGGGTGGCGGAAGGCTTTACAGGGAACAGCGCTTTAACATAGAGCTTCCTGCCTCACTCTTTACTGCAGACGAGGCACTCAAAGAAAAGATGGAAGATGAAAACGTGGTAGTTCAGGGCGTTATTGACCTTGTTATAAAGGATAAAGACGGAAATATAACACTTTGTGATTATAAGACCGATTACCTTTCACATAAGGAACGCTCTGATGCATCACTTGCCGCTAAAAAGTTATCCGAGCGCCATTCGGAGCAGCTTTCTTATTACGCTATGGCGATAGAGCAGATATTCGGCAGAGCACCAAGCAGAGTCTGCATATATTCGCTTCCTTATGGCGATGCGCTTGACATAAATATTGGAAAAAGCATAAAATAATAACGTGCGGCCACGTCGCCACGGTTTTGCTTAATTACAAAAAATTTGGGTTGCCCTCGCGGCAACCCAATATTTTTCATAGAAATAATTGACTTTTTACATCCCTTGATCGTATTATAGGTGAAAGGAGGTGAGACGGATGGATGATGTCGAATTTATTGTAAATGAGTATGGAGACATGCTTTATAGGATCTGCCTTGTAGAGCTTAAAAATGAAGCTGATGCAGAGGATGCAGTGCAGGATACATATCTTAAATATATGAGAAAAAGCCCCTCATTTGAGTCCGAGGAGCACCGAAAGGCATGGCTGATACGAGTTGCCGTAAACAGATGCAGAGATATCCTTCGTGGCAAAAGAGCTCGTGCCACACTTGATATCAACGAGATCGCCGCCGTTTATGCCGACGAGGATAGAGACGGAGAAAATATTATAAGGGCACTGATGCTTCTTCCGGAAAAGTACAGTGAGGTCATGATACTGCATTTTGCAGAGGGCTTTGATTACAAAACGATCGCCGGCATCATCGGCAGAAGCGAATCGGCGGTAAAAATGCGCGTCAAAAAAGGGCGCGAGCTGTTTATTAGGCTATATAACGAGGAGGGATACTGATAATGAAGGATAATCCTATAAAAAATGCTATGAAAAGCATCCGAATGAAGGATGAGACAAAAGAAAAAATTAAAAACGTATGTTATGAGTATGAGTCATTGGCGCTTTCGCCGCAAGCGCACAGGGCAGGACAAGTGACGCTCAAGGTGCTTGCGGCGGTGGCAGTGATAGCGCTTATGACTGTCAGCGCTTTTGCTGCATCAAGGCTGATCAGCTTTTCTATGAACAAAAACGGGGATGAGGTGGAGATAAACGCATCGCTTCCCGATGAAAATAAGGACACGGATGCACCTCTTCGTTCTTGGAACTCGGATGAGGGCGAGATAAGTGTACGTCTTGCTTTTGAATTTTTGCCCGAGGACATGACGGAGGATCCTACAGCAACGCACAAATACAGTGGCAATGGGTCAAACAGATCCATTACATTCAGTGGCTTTGATCTTCGCCGGAGTGATCTTAAAACTATAGTAGAAAATATAGATACTGCGGAGAAATTTATGGCAGGGGGCAAGGAAGCTTATCTGCTTGTTTCTGACAGCGTGTCAGTATATAATAAGGATCTTTACGTTCTTTTTGAGGAAGAAGAGATGGTGGTTCACGCTATCGTCGGTTACGGCATTGGCATAGACGAGATAAAGGCTATTGCCGAGGGAATGAGCATAGTGGAGACGGATGACGTCAATATAGCTCTGCCTATTTCAAACGTGCCTTCCCCTGACAGCGTTTCCGATATTCCGTTTGTAATCACTCGTCCGGACGATCCCGTTTACCGTTCGGACTTGCTTAGTATGGGAGAGACAGGCTCATATGAAAATCCGTTTGATAGTCGAACGGTTAGGGTAGATAAAGTAGAGATACTTGATAGTGTTTCGGGCTTTGAATCCGGCTTTATAAATCGTGATCTTATCGAAAAATTTGTAGGCGAGAATGGAGAGCTTATCACATATAAGCGCACCGAAATGATTTACAGCGGTGATCCCGCAAAGGGTGAGAAGATAAAAGCGAGTTTTGGAGAGACTGTTGAGACAAGAAAGAGATTTATCCTTGTGACCGTGACTACGGACTGCGCGGGAGAAGAGAAAGATATTAGATCCTTCCTTCATACCTTCAGCCTTGGCGGTCTTGTGGAGGCTGCGGACGGCTCTATTGAGAGAACGCAGGGACGTCAGAATTTCGTTATAGACAGCACGCCCGGCGCTCATGCCGATAGGCATGAACCTATATATTGGAAGAATATCGGCGGCGGACAGTGGGTGCTTGGTTATCTGGTTGATGCAGATGAATGTGGCGGCGAGCTTTACTTCTATAGCAGATACGCAGAGCTTCATTACGTTATCAAATAAAAATCGGGCTGACCTTTTGGTCAGCCCTTTGCTTTATATAAAAAATATAGTTCCCACGTCATAGAGCGGTGAAGATGAGAGCGAGACGGGAGTTTTTCCGTGGTGAATGCAAAATTCTTTTATCTTCTCCCCGTCGGGGTGCGAAAGAATATCGCCGCAGAAAAATACGTGCTCACCGTCGTTTCCGCTTGCGCCACCAATAAAACCGCAGTTATAGCCGTCAAGAGCTATGCCGCCAGATAATATTTCAAGCACGTCTATGCCGCACTTCTTCGCCAGAGGGGCAATCGATGGGTCTGCGGTGATTATAGCATCGTCCGCTACTATGCAAACAGAGCATCTCGCATACCCTTGAAGTGTGTCTATCCTCTCAAATCCGAGCTTGTCTGAGAGAGAGAGGAGCTTCCTCGAGAGATAAGGAAGTCTGCCAAAAAGATATTTGCCTATCGGTGCGGCGTTCAGAAGTATATCCGAGGGATATTTACTGCTTACCGCCTCGTCTATCTCCTCTATTGTCATTTCTGTGCCGCCAAAGAGCTTTTCCACCGTCGATTTATAATTCTTATGCGTCAGTATCACCGAGAGCTCGGGGCAGGGAAAGATGAGCATATCGGGGTGAGCCGAGACGGGGACATCAAGTGCCTCAAAGGGTGGGAGCAGTATTACTCTATCGCAGTATTTTTCGAGGGTGGTGAGAGCTTCGCTTGGTATTCTGCTATCGCAGACTGCCGTTTTTCTTTTCATAAAAGTACCTCCAAAGAAAAATATGGCAAACCCAAAGGTTTGCCATAATTTTCTATTCGCTTAAGCACGTGTTACCTTACCCGAACGCAAGCAGTTTGAGCATACGCAAACTGTCTTGTGAGTGCCGTTTACAACAGCCTTAACTCTACGAATATTGGGCTTCCATGTTCTGTTAGTCTTACGATTGGAATGGGAAACGTTATGTCCGAAAACTACGCCCTTTCCGCAAACGCTACACTTTGCCATACCTGACACCTCCTATGACACTTTTAAGTGCCTCTTATATTGAAATTATTATTTTTACGCTATAACAACGGATATTATATCACGTCTTCGTGGAAAATGCAAGAGTTTTTTCAAATAAAATAATATTTTTTTCAAAAAAACCTATAAAAGCGTGTTTTTTGCCTTTGTTTTGTGCATTTTATCAGTTTTCGATATCGTTTTTGCTTTCCTGTGTAGGATTTACGGCTTTGTTTGATATGAAGGTTACGGAAATCTCGGGTTTATTCACCTCGTCCGTCATCTCAAAAACGCTGTCTATATCGCATACGCCAAGCTCGATCTGTGCTCTGTAAAGACCAAGTATAAAGGCAAGAGTGAGGGCAGGGGATTCATTTTTCGGGAGTTTTACCGTGTTTTTTATTATAATATCCTTTTTTTCTATGCCCGATTCGAGTGCGTCTCTGACTGTATTCGTCACCGCTGTTATGCCTCTATCGTAGTAATCACGTGCAGAGGTGCCCGTCATATCTACAGAAACTATTTCACTGCTTTTGATATTTGTAAGCTCGCATATAAGACTTGGCTCAATACAAACGGGTGCACTTAAAAAAGGACTTGCAAGTGAGAGCTTCCCTTTTTTTCTCTTTTTGCCTACGATTTGAGGTGTATATCCCTTTTCTGCGATAAAGGCACAAAGCTTTTCTGTAAACTTTTCCTTGATGGATATGAGAAGTCCGCCGTTAAAGGTAGCAAAAGCGGGCAGGGGAATCGGGAGGAAAAGCTCGGCAGAACCGTTTTCTTCTGTAATTTCTTCGATGATATTATGCTCTGTATACCGTGCGGAGAAGCTAAAGTCTGCTCCTTTTCGTAGCTCTTTTAAGAGCTCGTCACCGCATTCGGGAATAAATATATATGGGCCTTCGCCGGTATAATTTTTTTCCGTATTATCGGCCGGAGCAAGAATAGCGCCGGGTAAAATCGATGAAAGATACGCACCTGCAACGTGAAAAAGAGATTCAAAGGATATCGGCCCTTCTCTCAGAGGATGAAGAGCTCTCATCTTGTGCATAAGATCGGCAAAGGTATCCTTTATATCTTTATCATCGGTTATAAGCTCTGCAAGAAGAAACTCTTTCTTTTTGTGGGCTCGTGTATTGGCGTTTGCCCATAGGATGTCGAGCATTATGATCTCCTCGACAAGCGGATCTCTGCGCTCGGTGAGTCTGTAATGGTTCTGAAGATAAGAGAGGACGTGAATGGGCATAGAAAGACCAAGGTCCTGCTTTATCATATTCAGATACTCTGTGGGAGAGGTCTGAAAACCTACCGCCACACCGTGTTTCTCATTATAGTCCCGAAAGGTCTTATATGACATATGTTCAGTTCCTTTCTATCAGCTCTCCAAGTATCTTTTCACCATCGGTTCCCTTTACCCTCACGCATAAAAGCTCGGCGTGAAGCGGTCTGTCGCTCCTTACCGCTACCGGCACGAAGGATGCGGTGTGTCCGTAGGCAAAGCCGTCCTCATAGGTTTCGAAAAGTACGTCCATTTCGCTGTTTTCTGCGGCAAATTTTTTGAGAGCTTCTCTCGTCAATTCCTTTCCGAGTGCTATAAGTGCGGCACTGCGTTCCTTTTTTATGTTTTCGGGAACCTGCCCCTTCATTGTGGCGGCAGGAGTGCCCGAGCGCTTTGAGTAGGCGAAAACGTGCATATCAAGGAATCTCGCTTTTCTTGCAAAATCCATAGTCAGCTCAAAATCTTCGTCTGTCTCGGTAGGGAATCCGACTATAAAATCGGTCGTGAGCATTACTCCATTTATATTCTTGCGTAAAAGTTCTATATTATGGAGAGCCGTTTCTCTGTCGTATTTTCTGCCCATAAGGGAGAGTATTCTGTTGCTTCCGCTCTGCATCGAAAGATGGAAATGCGGTGCAAGGCATTTTACCTGTGATATTCTCTTTACAAAAGCCTCATTCATTACCGATGGGTGTATCGAGCCTATGCGTATGCGTCCGATTCCCTCTATTTTATCTATTTCACAAAGGAGAGTGGCAAGGTCCGTATGTTCCATATCTTGACCGTAGGATGCGGTTTCAATTCCTGTGAGAACTATCTCACGGCAGCCGTTCTCGGTAAGTCTTCGCACCTCGCAGAGTATTTCTTCCTCCGGCTTTGAGCGTACCGGACCTCTTGCGTCGGGTATAGCGCAGTAGGTACAGCGGTTTTCACAGCCGTCCTCTATTTTAAGGTAAGCACGGGTACGCTCGAATTTCTTAATCGACATTTTTTCAAAGACGGAGCTTTTAATATTGGGAATATTTATCTCGGGAGTAGTGTTTTTTCCGCTTTTAAGAAGCTTTTTGGCGACATCAACTACGCTTAATTTATTTGATGAACCGCATATATAGTCAACTCCGTCGATAGAACTTGCTTGCTCGCCTCTGCTCTGCGCCATACAGCCTGTAACGAGAATAAGAGCATCGGGATTCGTCTTTACTGCTCTGCGTATAAACTGCCTTGCCTTGCGGTCGCTCTCGGCAGTGACGGTGCAGGTGTTTATTACGTATATATCGCATTTAAGAGTGGGGGATATTATCGCAAAGCCTTCGGATTCAAAACGTTCTGCGATAGCCTCGCTCTCATATTGATTTACCTTGCACCCAAGAGTATATATACCGACTGTTTTCTTCATTACTTTACCGTACCTTTTTTGTTCTGTACTCAATTGTAACATTTTGAGGCTCTCTTGTAAACAGTTTTTTGTAAACCTTTCGATTTTTTTGTGAATTATTTGTCTTTTCTACTTGAAAAAAATAATATATTGAGTTATAATGTGATATGAAAGATATAAAATCCAAAATAAAGGAGAAAATACAAATGAGCGAACTTCACATAGTCGATCATCCCCTTATTACTCACAAGCTGTCTATTATGCGTAACCGCAAGACAGGCTCAAAGGATTTCCGCGAGCTTCTTGACGAGATCGCACTACTTATGGGCTACGAGATCACACGTGATCTCCCCCTTGAGGACGTAACTATCGAAACTCCTATCACAAAAATGACGGCAAAGATGATCTCGGGTAAGAAGCTCGCTATCGTGCCGATCCTCCGTGCAGGTCTCGGAATGGTTGACGGACTTCTCCGCCTCGTTCCCGTTGCAAAGGTAGGTCATATCGGTCTCTATCGCGATCCCGATACACATATGCCCGTTGAATATTATTGCAAGCTTCCCTTTGATATTGAGGACAGAATAGTTATCCTTGTTGACCCGATGCTTGCAACAGGTGGCTCGGCTTCCGACGCTCTGACTCTTCTTAAGAATAAGGGCGTTAAGAACATTCGTATGATGTGTCTTGTTGCAGCTCCCGAGGGCGTGGCAAAGCTTCAGGAGGATCATCCTGACGTTGATATCTACTGCGCAGGTCTTGATGAAAGACTCAATGAGCACGCATATATCGTTCCCGGTCTTGGCGACGCAGGCGACAGAATTTTCGGAACAAAGTAAAGTGACTTTAAGGTCGCCGCGCCGTGGCGCGGCGACCTTTTTCTTGGAGGAACATGCGAACATTTACCGTAAAAAAGAATGATGCAGGGCAAAGGCTTGATAAGTTTCTTACGAAAGCTGTCAAGGGACTGCCCACGTCTCTTATGTATAAATACATCCGCACGAAAAAGATAAAGGTCAACAGAAAACGTACCGAGCAGAAGTATATTCTTCTTGAGGGAGATGTTATTGATCTGTTTATCCGTGACGAGTTTTTCGATTCACCCGAAAAGGACGGAGGGGCTATCGAGCGAATAGAGCCGAAGATAAGTGTTGTTTACGAGGACGAAAATATTCTGCTTGTAAATAAGCGCCCGGGAGTTGTCGTGCACGAGGACAGCGAGGCAAAGGATAATACACTCATTATGCATATAAAGGCGTATCTTTACCGTAAAGGTGAATATGACCCCGGTGAAGAGCAGTCCTTTGCGCCGGCACTTTGCAACCGTATAGACCGCAACACAGGCGGAATAGTGCTTGCTGCAAAGAATGCGGCGGCTCTTCGGATAATGAACGAGAAAATAAAGAATAACGAGATAAGCAAATTTTATCTTTGCGCTGTTCACGGAAGAATGCCGCAGGAGAAGCAGACGCTAAAAGCGTTCCTCATAAAGGATAGCGCAACGAATACCGTCAAGGTGTACGATAAAAAGGTCGGTGCGGCAAAGGAAATAATTACAAAATACAGAGTTATTTCTGTAAAAGGAGACGTTTCGCTTCTTGAGGTCGAGCTTGTAACAGGAAGAACGCATCAGATAAGAGCGCATATGGCGCATATAGGTCATCCGCTCCTTGGTGACGGCAAATACGGTGTTAATAAAAGCGATAGAGAAAAGGGTTATAAATACCAGGCGCTCTATGCCTATCGCTTGCGCTTTGATTTCGAGGGGGATTCTGGTGAGCTTTCTTATCTACGGGGCAGAGAGGTCGAGCTTCCTCGTGAAGAGGTATGGTTCTTAAAGGATTTTGAATAAAAAATAAGGGAGAATATTCTCCCTTATTTTTTATGCCCTATTAGAGTTTATTTTATCGAAAATCACGTCAGAAAGGGTAACGAACTCGGCTATATCAAGCTTTTCGCCTCTTATATCGGGGCGGTGACCGCAGTCCTCGATTATCTGCTTTATCTCATCCTTTGTAAGCTCGCCAAAACCGTTTGCAAGTGCGTTTGAAAGAGTCTTTCTCCTTTGCTCAAACGCCGCTTTTATCGTTCGGAACATCATTTCCTCACTCTTTGGCTTGTAAGGTATCTCCTTATATAGCTTTATTCTGACGACAGCTGAGTCTACCTTCGGCGCAGGTACAAAATTATCTGCTGTGACGGTGAAAAGTCGCTCCGCTATGCCGTAATAGGCAAGGACGGCAGTTATAGCACCGTAATCGGATTTTCCTGCCTTAGCGCAAAGCCTGTCTGCGACCTCTGACTGTATCATTATGGTTATCGCATCAAAGGGGAGACGGCTCTCAAGAAGCTTCATCAGAATGGGGGTAGTGATATAATATGGAAGATTTGCGCAGACCGAGACGCTTCCTTTCTCAAAATATGGTGCAAGAAGAGCTTCAAGGTCTGTCTTCATAACGTCCTCATTTATTATCTCGACGTTTTTGTAATCACCGAGGGTGTAGGCGAGAACGGGAAGAAGATTTTTGTCTATTTCAAGTGAAATGACCTTTTCATAACGCTCCGCAAGCTCTTTTGTAAGGACTCCGATGCCGGGACCGACCTCGAGAACTGTGCTGTGGGCATCGTCGGAGCAGGAGTCGGCAATATCCGAGACTACCATCCCGTTCGTGAGAAAGTTCTGACCGAGCTCCTTACGGAAATTTATACCGAATGCCTGCATTATATTTTTTATGGTACCGAGATCACAAAGATTCATATCAAGCTCCAAAGATTTATTTCATATATATTATCATATTTTCGCAAAAAAATCAAGTTTTATGAAAATAAGTATTGATTTTTTGTTTTCAGTATGATATAATACCGAATGTGCGCTAGGATGGCTCAGTTGGTAGAGCAGTTGATTCGTAATCAACAGGTCGTGGGTTCGAGTCCCATTCCTAGCTCCAATAGAAAAGGGATACCCAATCGGGTATCCCTTTTCTATTGCTCACTAGGCGGACTCAGAACCCCTCATTTTTGGCAAAGCCAAAAATGAAAGTATTTGCGCTGTGATGAATAAACGGAACGGATAAACGTTGGCGCAAATTTGGGTTCTGAGTCCCATTCCGATTTTCGATTCTCACGAAATATAACAAGAGCGGAGGATTTTACTCCTCTCTCATCTATTCGACATATTGGAAATGGTTAAGCAAAATGCAAATGCTCATGGGGCATGGCTTTATGATTATGTTCGTGATTGTCACGCTCCTCGCCATGAACATGAATATGGGTGTGGGTGTGAGTATGCTCGTGGATATGAACTGTATCGTCATGGCTGTGTTCGTGGGTATGGGTGTGCTCATGGGTGTGTTGTAATTCAATAGTGTCCTTAATCATAAAGTAAGTGCTGACAATCATCACAGCCAAGGCAATATAGAACTGGATTGCAGGTCTTTCACCCAACAACATACCAAATGCCACCCCAAGAAACGGAGCGATTGAGTAATACGCACTTGTTTTCGCTGCTACTAAATCCTTT
>SVUB01000024.1 GCA_015063495.1 Oscillospiraceae bacterium | reverse complement strand
TTACTCTCATTCCCTGCTTTCTTGCAATATCGAACGTTGCCTCAACGTCACGGCAAAGGCGCTCGAGATATTCTGGTATAAGCGAGAGCAGCTTCTTTGAGGTATAAGAAACAAAGGAACAGTAAGCGCACCTTGTCGGGCAGAAAGGAATAGAGATATAAACGCTGCAATCCTTTATATCGGGAGTGCCTATTATCTGTCTCTCTGCAATAGCAACGTCTGTCGCAAGTGCAGCCTTTTTACCGGTCACAAAAAACTCGGATCTGAGTATATTTCTGACCTTTGTTTTACTATTACCCTCAAGAAGCTTTTCCATCGCCACCTTTGACGGGCGCACTCCTATAAGCATACCCCAGGACGGTCGGTATGAAAGGATCTCCTCACCAACGGCAAGCATTGTGGCACCGATGGCAAGCTTTACGGCTCTGTCCTCGGTTATACCGCCACCTATATTCTTTTCTTTTACTGCGCTTCCCAACTTGTCAAGCACAGATAACGTACACTCGGCTCTGACCGTATCTTCTATTCTATCCGCTCTCACGGCGAGCACAAGTCCGTCGTCATCGCTGTTCTCACTCTCCGAGAATTTTACACCCGGAAAGTATATCATGCAAAGCATCTGGACGTAATATCTGTTTATCGGAACGTTTCCGTCAAGAAAAAGTTTCATTCCCTCACCTGCTCTTTTTAAGCTCCGACGAATCCATGACTATGGTCACGGGACCGTCGTTTACTATCGTTACTTCCATATCTGCGCCGAAAACGCCGTTTCCTACGTGCGAAAGTGATTCACGCAGAAGTCCGGAAAAATACTCATAAAGTGCCGTAGCTCTTTCGGGCTTTTCTGCGCCGAGATAATCGGGGCGGTTTCCGCTCTTATAGTTTGCAAGAAGTGTAAACTGAGAGACCACGAGTGCCTCTCCGCCGATGTCCGTAACGCTTTTATTCATTTTTCCGTTTTCGTCCTCAAAAATACGAAGCTTTAATATCTTCCCGGCAAGTGTATCGGCATCCGCCTCGGTGTCGCCAACGGCAACGCCGAGAAGTATCATAAGTCCTGCACCGCAGGAACCGACAGTCTCTCCATCTACCTTTACTTCGCTTTTTTTAACTCTCTGAAGTACAGCCTTCATTTATGAAAATCCTCTCGTAACGTCCTCAACGTTCTTAAGTCCCTTAAGGCGTGAAACTATCGACTTATAGTGGTCGATATTCTTACAGCTTATCTTAAGGTTGATTATGAACATATCGTCTGATTTTTTCTGTGAATTTATCGAAAGTATCGAAACCTTCATATCCGCAAGCGCCATCGAGATATTCGCAAGTATTCCGATAGAGTCATAAGCAAATATCTGAAGCAGAGCCTCATAGCCTCCAACGCTCTGATTTGCGGCGTCAGCCTCCCATTCAGCCTCTACCCATCTTGAAGCATTTTCAAGATTTTTCATACCGTTTACAACGTTGGGACAGTCTTTTTTATGAATAGAAATACCGTATCCCTTCGTAACGAAGCCGATAACGTTGTCTCCGGGAAGAGGATTACAGCATTTTGCGAATTTGACCTGACATCCTTCTTCACCGTCGACTATTATCCCGCTGTTAGAACGTATATGCTTAGGCTTTTTAACGGGAATATCAGCCTCTGTCTGTACCTGAGGTACCACCTCGGGCTTTATGAGCTTATCGAACTCGTCCTTTAGCTTGGGAAGTATCTTAAGCATCGAAAGTCCGCCGTAGCCAATGGTATTGTATAGGTCTTCGGCTGTCTGAACGCCAATTCTGTGGGCTACGTTTGTAACGACCTCTAGGCGCTGGGCATCGGTATAGCTTCTTGAGAACTTTTTGAGTTCTGCATCTATGCTCGCCTGTCCGACAAGGATGTTTTCATCACGTTTTTCCTTCTTGAACCACTGTCTTATCTTGTTCTTAGCCTCACCGGTCTTTACTATCTTCAGCCAGTCTCGGCTCGGTCCCTTTGAGGCATTTGACGTGAGAATTTCGACAATTTCTCCGTTTTGCGGCACCTTATCGATAGGTACTATCATACCGTTTATCTTTGCGCCCACCATCTTATTTCCGACGGCAGAGTGTATCGCATAAGCAAAGTCTATGACAGTAGAGCCCTGCGGAAGCGCAATAACGTCTCCCTTGGGAGTAAACACAAAAGTCTCGTCATGGAAGATATCGGTCTTGAATGCGTGCATAAACTCATCGGGGTCACGGGTATCGTCCTCGGTCTCAATAAGTCTTGCTATCCATTCAAGCTTCTTATCCATATCCGCCTTTGAACGCTCGCCCGACTTATATTTCCAATGCGCCGCCACACCGTATTCCGCAATATGGTGCATTTCCCAGGTTCTTATCTGAACCTCAAATGGTACACCGTCACGACCTATAACCGTTGTATGAAGCGAACGGTACATATTGGGTTTTGGTGTAGAGATATAATCCTTGAATCGTCCCGGAATAGACTTATACATCTCGTGTATTATTCCAAGAACGGTATAACACTCAAGCTCGGTATCAACGATAACACGAAGTGCATAAAAATCGTATATCTCATCGAAGCTCTTATTCTGATTATACATCTTCTTATAGATGCTGTATATCGACTTAATTCGACCTTCAAGTGTAAAGTTTATATTGTTTTCACGAAGCTTAGAGTCAACGTGATTACGCAGATTTTCTATAAGGCCGAGATTCTGACCGTATTTCTCCTCAATATGATTTCCAACCTCCTCATAACCGAAGGGATCGAGATATTCAAGAGAAAGATTTTCAAGCTCATGCTTTATCTTCTGCATACCGAGACGGTGTGCAAGAGGTGCGTAAACCTGCATGGTTTCAAGTGCGATAGTTCTTCGCTTTGAATCTGCCTTTGCCGAAAGAGTACGCATATTATGAAGACGGTCACAAAGCTTGATAAATATGACTCTTATATCACGGGACATTGCAAGAAGCATTTTACGAAGGTTTTCGATATGTGCCTCTTCCTTATCCTCTACCTGAAGCTCTACAAGCTTAGTAAGACCGTCAACAAGAACAGCAACATCCTCACCAAATAGCTTTTTAAGGTCGGAAAGATTAGTCTTATCTGCGCAGTCCTCGACCGTATCGTGAAGAAGTGCAGCACAAATAGCATCTGTATCAAGCTCAAGCCCCGCAACTATCTCGGCAACCGCTATCGGGTGAGAAATATACTTATCTCCGCTCTGTCTGAACTGTCCCTCATGCAACTTATCCGCATACTCATAGGCACGGGTAACCTTATCAATATCGTAATTCTTACCCGTTGCTTTCAGTATCCCTATAAGTCTGTCAATGTCTGTGTGAATCTCTGCTTCACTGTTTACGGAATTTACTTTATCGTTATCCATTATAACCTCAATGTCAGCTTCGCACGGTACACTGTGATCGAAGCTTTTTTAGTATGTACGATTTATCGAGATTTGCCTTATCGGTTCTGAAATATATCTCAAAGCGGTAGTATCCGCCTTCCTCTTCCTCGATACCGCAAAGATTAAGCTCACGGAATACAGACATGATAAACTTCATCTTTACGTATCCTATACTCTTTCCCTTTGGAGATTCACTTTTAAGCATCGAAAGGAGTATCTTCTCGCTTATAAGGTCATGTCCGATTCTGCTCTCACGGCGAAGAACGTTATAGACAAGTGCAAAATCCTCTCTTGTGGGAAGCACGTTTTCGGGGTCATCATAGTCGCCGCCGCCTTTTATATATTCATAGCGATATACGTCACCCATAAGAGCCTTTTCGTAGCTTTCGGATATCTTCATATCCTTGACTATCATCTGCACGCTCTTTACTCCCTGATATTCGTTTATATCCACGTTGAAGAAAACGTCAACAACGTCCCCCTCGCAAAAATCAAAGCGCTGAGGAGTCATACCGAAATACATAGCCGTTATTTCTCTTCCGCTGTTTGAAAGTACAAGCTTAAGATGCTTGCCTGCACCTATGGGAAATATTCTTTCTATCTTCGCATCCCTTAAAATGAATGCGGGAATGGGATTTGCCGTACCAAAGGGCTCAAGAAGGCTTATCTCGGTTGCATTTTCCAGAGTAAGGTCTCCCATCTCTATTTCACAGTCGGCATCAAGGCGGATATTCATCATTTCCTCTGAGATGTTTTCAGAAGCGAAAGCGTTTATCTTTTCCTTGAACTGCTCAAGCTTTCCTCTCTCTACCGAAAGTCCTGCCGCAAGCTCATGTCCACCGTATTTGACAAGACAGTCGTCGCAGTAGCTGAGCGCCTCAACAAGGTTTAGCCCCTTTATACTTCTACCCGAGCCTTTTCCGATGTCATCGTCACTCGCAAAACCTCTTGTAGCACCGTCAAAGGAAACAAGAATCGACGGAAGACCGTATTTCTCGGTAATCCTTGATGCAACGATTCCTATTATTCCCTGCTGCCAGCCGTCATCCTCAAGAACTATGACTCTACCGTTATCAAAATCGAATTCCTGCTCTATCTTCTTATATGCCTGCTCGGCTATTCTGTTTTCTTCTACCTGTCTCTGCTTATTTATATCGCAAAGCTCAAGTGCAAGCTCGTTTGCTCTCTCCTCGGAATCGGTAAGAAAAAGCTCAACCGCCTTTGACGCGGAGCTGATTCGCCCTGCGGCGTTTATTCTCGGAGCTATTCCGTACCCAATATATGAGGACGTTATCTTTTTCTTTTTATGGGGTGTCGGTCTTGCCACATTAGATGCCGATCGTGTATCGGTAGTGTTCCCCGATGACGCTTCTATAAGTGCGGAAAGTCCGAGCCTGTCTGTTGAGCCTATCTTATCAAGGCCGTACATTACGATAAGTCTGTTCTCGTCAACGATAGGCATAACGTCGGCGATAGTACCTATTGCCGCAAGGTCAGCGTATTCCTTGAATATCCTTCTTATCCCGTTGAGCTTATCCTCGCCTCTCTCCTCGGAAATACGTCCTTCAAAGGCACAAAGAAGCTTGAATACCACTCCTACGCCCGCAAGCTCCTTAAACGGATAGGGACAATCGGGTCTGTGGGGGTTTACTACGGCATAAGCCGCAGGAAGCACGTCCCTGCACTCGTGATGGTCGGTAATTACCATATCTATTCCGAGTTTACCCGCAAATTCTGTTTCCTCACATGCGGTAATACCCGTATCGACCGTTATTATAAGGTCAACTCCATCCTTCGAGAAGCGCTCAAGTGCGGCAGAGGACACACCGTATCCCTCGCCGTCTCTGCTTGGTATATAGTAACTAACGTTGGCTCCCTTTCCCGAAAGATAAAGATAAAGACTGCTGACAGCGGTGACGCCGTCAACGTCGTAATCTCCATATATTACTATCTTCTCTTTTTTATCCAACGCTCTCTTTATTCTCTCGACCGCCTTTTCCATATCTGCAAGCAGAAAGGGGTCATAGAGCGAGGTTGTTTCTCCCCCGAAAAATTTCTTGACAAGCTCGGGAGTAGTATAGCCTCTGTTATAGAGAAGCTTTGCTGTTATTGTGCTCAGCTTTCCTGCGTCAGAGATGCTCCCTATAGCCGCATCCGACGCCTCCGAGGCGCAAAACAGCGTGTTCCATATTTTTTCACGTTTCGTATTCATCACTTTTACTCTTTCTATAAGCCGCAGGTCATCTGCACTCTGTCAGCCTGATAAAATTAATTTTTACTGTTTTAAATCAAACCTTATGACTCTATCGGTGCATATTTTGACATTATGGCAACGGCTGTTTTTATTCCGTCAACCGCCGCACTCGTTATACCACCCGCATAGCCCGCACCTTCACCGCAGGGATATATTCCCTCTCGTCCGACAGCACACATATCTTCTCCCCTCATGATCCGCAGAGGAGCAGACGTTCTCGTCTCAAAGCCGGAGAGTACTGCGTCGGTGGCGGAAAATCCCTCTATACGCCTCTCAAATCCTGTTATTCCTCGCTTAAGCTCACTCGTAATAAAGCGAGGAAGCAGAGCTCCAAGCTCTGCAACTTTGAATTTTTCGCCGCCCATATACGTGGGCATTATTCTTTTCGGCTCGGTCATTGCCTTGCCTAAAATAAAGTCTCCAAAGGTCTGGACGGGTACAGAATAATCCGCGCCACCCGCTCTAAAGGCTGCTCTTTCTATATTGCGTTGAAATTCAATAGCGCCCCTGACGCTTCCGCCAAAGTCCTCAGCCTTAACGGATACCGCAACGGCTGAATTTGCATTTTTTCCGTCTCTTGCAAATCTACTCATACCGTTGACGACCACTCCACCCTCTTCACTTGCGGCGGCAACTACCTCTCCGCCCGGGCACATGCAAAAGGTATAAACACCCCTATCGCCTGTTGTATCGGCAAGATTATATTCACCCTTTCCGAGCATAGGATGTCCGGCATATTTTCCAAAAAGAGCCTTGTCGATATCCGACTGCAGATGCTCTATACGAACACCCACCGAAAAGGGCTTAGGCTCGATAACAAAATCTCTTCCAAGAAGCATATCGTATGTGTCTCTTGCGCTGTGGCCGAGTGCAAGAACGATAACACCGCAGTCAATATCTCCCGACTCTGTTTTTGCACACAGTCCATCGATATCCTCGAGCCTTGTGTTATATCTTATCTCACCGCCGAGCTCTTCTATCCTCTTTGCGGTATTCGAAACGACGTCTCTGAGAATATCCGTGCCTATATGCGGTTTTGCCTTATAAAGTATCTCATCGGGCGCTCCAAACTCGTGAAGTCTGCGAAGGACGTAAGCACACTTCTCGTCGCTTATTCTCGTTACAAGCTTTCCGTCTGAAAAAGTACCCGCACCGCCTGCGCCAAACTGAATATTGGTGTTTACGTCAAGTACTCCACCACGGTAAAAGTCCTCAACAGCCTTTGTACGCTTCTCCACCGAGGATCCTCTTTCGAGAACTATCGGTGCATATCCGTTCTCGGCAAGAAGCAGAGCGCAGAATATACCCGCAGGACCGAGTCCCACGACTACAGGTCTTCCCGAGAGTCTTTTATCTCCTTTAGATATGGATATCTCATCACTTGCCGCTTCCGAAATACCGTATTTTTTGAAGCGTTCGTCAGAAAACTGAATATTAGCCTCGGTCTCCGCAAGCACAGAGCAAACGCTCATTATGCTATCCCTGTGCCTTGCATCGATCGAACGCTTATGAAGTCTGAAGAAAAAATCACGGCTATTTAGCCCCGCTCTCTTTATCTTCAGCTTTGCTTCCTCGATAAATTCCCTCTCGTCTGCATCAAACGGTCTTTTTATGTTGTTTACAACTAATCTTTTCATCCGTCTATCTTTACTTCGATATTATCAACGTTCACAGGATAAAGCGTAAAGCCCTTATCCTTAGCGGTTATCTTAGGAATAACGATATTACTTCCCTCGTGTGCGGATGAAAGGTCTACAATCACTTCAAAATCAGCTGCCGAAACCTTTTTTGCCGAGCCCGAGTCAACAATGTAATCTATAACAAACGGCGTATCCTTAAATCCGAAAGAATATCCGTGAGGGTTCTTTACCGTAATGCTTGCGTACGGGAATGTCACGCTTGACTTTGTACATTTAACAAGTTCGATATTCACGTTAAATGCCGCAGTTTTATTTACATCGGTAACACCGCTCGGCAATGATGCCTTTACTATCATATCGGTGCTTCCCGACACCTTGGTCTCGTCTATCTCAATGAGATTTATCGTGTCTATACCTTCAAGGACGGTTGGATCACCTCTGAGAGTTATCTCGGCGGGCGAAAGGTCTACCTTTATGTTTTTGTCGAGTATATATCCGTATTTCAAAGAATAGGAAAGCGGAACAGTCTTCTCGGTATAAACCTCCACCTTAACTACTACGTTTGAAACAGAGGGGGTTACGTAGAGCGAGGTTACGTCCATTCCGGTTTCATCAACAAGGAATATGGGGGAATTCGCCGTATTGCTTGTCGTTAAAACTCCAAGATCGGGAGTGGAACGAGCCTCCTTTACAGTTTTGAGGACGCTCTTTGCTCCCGTAACGGTTACGGTGTCAATATTTGCGGATACGGTATGAGAATAATTAGAGGTGATCGAGTAGGTAGGCATAACCTTAACCGGAACGTCCTTTTCTCCTCTTTCATCTATGAACGTCTTTACGCTTGAGGGATAAACGGAGGTATCAAGCCTGCCCGCTCCCTTTACCGAAACCGAAAGACGAACTGTTCCTGTTGTTTTCACGTCACTTACGTTAATATACGCAACTATATCATCCTCGTCAAGCGAGTCTACTTTATTCTTTGCTCCCTCGACAGAAACGCTGACAGTCTTATCTATAAGCTCAAATACAGCCATATTGTTTCTTGAAAGCGCAGATTCCCCCTCAATAACAACACTGACGTTATCGAAGCTTCTGCTCGATATCTCCGCACTGCTGTCCGTTACGTTAAACCAGATAAGGAGTGCGCAAAACAGACAACCTACGTAAAGGAGCGCAGAGGAAAGCTTGAACGTTCTGCCGCCGATGCTGAACGTATGATTTTCAATAAAGCTCTTAGCCTTCTCAGCCGTATCTTTAAGATTTATATCCTTTTTCATCTGTGGCGTCTCCTTTCCTTAATTTGCAGCACCGTTTCTGCTCTTAGTCTTATCTTTTTTTGCGGAAGGTTTTTCTTCCGTACGGACAACAAGCTCTTTCTTTAATAGTCTCTGAAGCTCCTCAACGCTTATATTCTGTCTGAGCTCGCCGTCGATAGCATAGGATATCTGTCCCGTCTCCTCCGATACCACAATAGCTATCGAATCGCTTCCGTTTTCGGTAGCACCGACGCCTGCCTTATGTCTCGAACCGAGACGAATAGAAAGACGAGGATTATTCGATATTTCATCAAAGAGGACTCTCGCCCTTGAAGCTCTGAAATCCTTTATTATGAGCGCTCCGTCGTGAAGAGGTGAGTTCTTGAAGAATATGTTTTCTATAAGCTCACTCGAAACGTCACTGTTAAGTGTAACTGCTTTCATTTCGTCGTATGCATTTATTTCTTTTTCCCTTTCGAAAACAATAAGCGCTCCAACGCTCTGCTTCGACATACCGTATACTGCTCGACAGACGGAATTTATAACCTGTATCTGCTCATTTTCCTTGGTAAAAGTCTTCTTCGCGCTGAAATGCTTTCCTGCATAGCCTACGTTCTCAAGCAGTGTTCTTATCTCCGGCTGGAATATGACGACAATGGCGATAAGACCGAACTGCATTACCGATTCAAGAACAAAGAACGTAGCTCTCAGATTGAGAAGATACGAAAGCATAACGAGAAGAAGGACGGCAAAAATACCGACAAGAAGTCTTCCCGAACGTTTTTTCATTATGCCAACGAGAAATCTCGCGCAAATATAGAGAAGAAGCGAAAGAACGATGATATCAAGCGTATTAAGTATCAAACGAAGAACATCCGACTTCGAGCTTATCTCTGATATCCAGTATGACATATTTTCTCTTATGTTAAGCATCCGGCACCTCCATGGAAAAGCAAAAATATGCTATTATAATTATTCAATTTATATTATAACATAAAATAATTAAAATTTCAAATAAAAATTAAAATTAATTATAAATTTTTAATAAACAAAAAGGGCGTGCATAAAAACGCACGCCTCTTTGTTAAAAAAATTATCCTAAAGTTATACTACAGTTCTGAAGCTCAAACACGATATCCTTAAGCTCCTGGTTTACGTTGCCTCCAACAGGTGAATTAAGAGTAATCTCTGTTTCTCCGCTTGCACCCTCAAGCACATCAAAAATTACAGTGAACAAGGTTCCGTCACCGTTAAAATCAGAAGCGCCAAAGCAGTATGCCGTAACTGAATCGAGAGTTGCAAGAGAGTCACCGCCCTGCTGGACGTTTGAAAGCAACGTAGCACCGCTGATAAGCGTTGCTCCCTCTATCGAAACCGGGCGAAGTATAGCTTTATCAAACCCAAGCTCGAGATTAAAGGCTGCAACTCCGGGGTTACCGTCAATATACACCTGAGCAATAACCTGATTCTCCGAAATCTCTGCCTTTACGCTGACTTTTCCGTCTCTTATAGGATCGTCAACCGAAGCACCACCGGTGAAAGCACCGGTATCGGCAGTATTGCCAGAATCTTTTCCCGATTCTGCATTACCGCAGGAAACAGCACAAAAGATAACAAGAACAAATATCAAAAAAGATGCTATAATTTTCATTTCTTTACTTTCCTCCTAAGATTATGTCTCCATTATACATCATTTCCTTTTCATTTTCAATAGCAAATAATGCTTTTTTTATACTTGAGGCTTGTAAAATGTAAACTTTGTGCATATTTACTGTTAAAAAATATTGCATCTTGACTTTATGAGCATAATATGGTATAATGTTCAAAAAAATGAAAACAGCGGAGAACAAACAATGAATTTTCATAATTGGTCAAGGCCATTCACGAGATCAAGGCAGTTAGCCCTTATATTCATAGATGTTATTTGTTTCTGTGTTTTGAGTGTGGTATACTACCTTTTTTCTATGTCGTTCGATATAGTGCCATTCGTGCATAGCCACTTTATGTTTGCCCTTTCGATACTCCTTGTTTCCCTTTTCTTCTTCAGATATTGCTTCGGTATCTATTCTAACGTATGGCGCTATGCTAATGCCTCGACATATCTTGGAATGGTTATTTCGGATGCCGTGGCGTGTATTGCCACTATGGCGGCAACTCTTATCGCCGGATGGAAATGTACTCTTCTTCCCATCGTGGTTTTGAGTTCCCTGTTTGCACTTATGACGCTTTCCTCCCGCTTTGTTTACAGCACGAGATATAAGCACCGCAATCTCACGGTCGGAAAGAAGATAAACGTTGCTATTCTCGGTGCAGGTCAGATAGGCGCTCTTCTTGCGGAAGAGCTTATGTACAGAAAAAATTCTCACTACAACCCCATAGCCTTTATAGATAAGGACCCTGCAAAAAAGGGTGGGAAGGTTTGCGGCATAAACATCATTCACGAGGATGAAAATATAATCTCGAAAATAAAATCTATGCCTGTGCAGGAAATATTTATTGCTCTCTCAGGTGTTGACAACGACAGTCTTGAGGACATATACAATCTTTATGCACAGACCGGATGCAAAATAAAGCTTTACGACATTCCCGTAAAGGATATTGCCGAAAAGAGCGCTTCCACAGGCCGTCCGCTTCTCAGAGAAATACAAATCGAGGACCTGCTCTTCAGAAAAACCCTCAGTTTTGACAACGAAGAATCACATTCTTACTATAAGAATAAGGTCGTGCTCGTTACCGGCGGCGGTGGATCTATCGGAAGTGAGCTTTCCCGTCAGATAGCAAAGTGCGCACCGAAAAAGCTAATTATTCTTGATATTTATGAAAACAATGCGTATGAAATACAGCAGGAGCTTATCCGTGAATACGGTGACACGCTCGATCTTGCCGTTGAAATCGCATCGGTCAGAGACAGAGTTCGTCTTGATTGTATTTTTGACGTATACCGTCCTAACGTAGTATTCCATGCAGCTGCTCACAAGCACGTTCCTCTTATGGAGCACAGCAACTGTGAAGCTGTTAAAAATAACGTTCTCGGCACGTACAATGCTGCGGATGCCGCAGAAAAATACGGCGCTGAAAAGTTTATTCTTATATCTACCGACAAGGCTGTTAATCCCACAAATATCATGGGTGCATCAAAGAGAATGTGCGAAATGATAGTTCAGTGCAGAACTGACAGCAAAACAAGCTTTGCGGCAGTACGTTTCGGTAACGTGCTCGGTTCAAACGGCTCTGTTATTCCCCTCTTCAAAAAGCAGATAGAAAAAGGCGGTCCCATAACGATAACGGACAAGCGAATTATCCGCTACTTTATGACTATTCCGGAAGCTAGCCAGCTCGTTATGACGGCAGGCGCTATGGCAAAGAAAGGCGAGCTTTTCGTGCTTGATATGGGTAAGCCCGTAAAAATTTACGACCTTGCGGTAAATATGATAAAGCTTTCGGGACTCACTCCCGAGGTCGATATCAAGGTTGAAGAGATAGGTCTTCGTCCGGGCGAAAAACTCTTTGAGGAGCTGCTCATAAAGTCCGAAACGCTCTCCAAGACCGAAAACAATATGATATTCGTCGAAAAGGACGAGCCTCTCACAAGAGCGGAAGTCGATTCAAAGATATCTATACTTACCGAAGCTGTAAATGGTGCTGAACATGAGATAGAAGCCAAATCAATAAAGCGTGCTTTCAAGGAGACTGTGCCTACATATCATGATCCCGAGGAAGTTAATATCCACGCAGATGAATCTGACGAGATGAAGCTCGTTAAATAATAAAAAAGACGTCGGAAATCCCGACGTCTTTTTTATTTTCTTTTGTAAACATAGCTTCTTCCCTGCTTTTCTCCCTTTTCAATAAGTCCGATAGTACAGAGAATATTAAGCGCAGAGTACGTCCCAAAGGAAGTAAGCTTCATCTTCTTCATATACTCGGATGCGGTAAAGGTATCTCCGAGAGAATCGGGCAAAAACTGCATATAATCCTCTGCTCCCGAAAATATCTCTTCTTCGATAAGGGATAAAGGTACTCGCTCATATCGCTTTGAGCCTCTTTTTTTGCCCTTTCCCCATCCATTTAAGAATCTGTACTCCTCTTCCTCAAGAAGTAAAAATTTTAATGTAAAGCGTTCACTGCCTATAAATTCCGATAAATAGTACCAATCCCTCATAATGTCCTTTGGGCGGAATCTTTTGGGAGATTTTTTGCGTGAGATGACCTCTCCGCTCACAGGATCTATCCATATACACCATTTTATATGCGGCAAGGGTCTTACTACGGTAATATGAAAATCCGTTTCACCAAGATAATACCTGAGCTTATCCCTCATAGGATAAAAGCTTCCCGTTTGCACCTCGATTATCTCGTTATCACGTTTTATGTCGGCAATATACGGACCAACGCTCACCTCATGATTTGCTTCATCGCTCTCAAAAAATCTTTTGAGAGTACGATGAAGCCTTTTTTCCATATACGTTCCTATATTTTCTCCGTTTTTATATTCCTCTTTGAGAATCTCCGCTACGCAGACCTCGAAATGAAGCTTATCTGCCGCCGTCATGTCGCTATACCCGCAAACTGACTGCTGTAAAGCTTAGAATACTCTCCGCCAAGTGCGAGGAGTTCCTCGTGACTTCCGCTTTCGGCTATAACACCGTCACGAAGAACGACTATAACGTCTGCGTCTCTTATTGTGGAAAGTCTGTGCGCTATTATAAGCGAGGTGCGGTTTTTCATAAGGTTCACCATCGCTTGTTGTATATGCATCTCGGTTCTTGTATCGACGGATGAGGTTGCCTCGTCAAGGATAAGTATCTTCGGGTCGGCAAGCACGGCACGGGAAATAGAGAGGAGCTGACGCTGTCCCTGCGAGAGGTTTGAGCCCGCTTCCGCAAGCTCCGTCTCATACCCTTCGGGTAAGCGTTCGATAAAGCGGTCTGCATTCGAGGTGTGTGCCGCAACCCTTATATCCTCATCCGTTGCATTCTGATTTCCGTATTTGATGTTCGTCTTTATCGTATCGCAGAAAAGCACGGTATCCTGAAGAACTATCGCAATTGCCCCTCTGAGTGTCTCTTTGGGAATATCCTTAATATTAACACCGTCTATCGTTATCTCTCCACTGCTCGTTTCATAGAAGCGGGTAAGAAGATTCACTATCGTTGTCTTTCCCGAGCCCGTTGCACCGACAATTGCAATCTTCTGACCGGGATGAACTGTAAGATTAAGCTTTTTAAGAACAGTTTTTCCCGGAACGTAGGCAAAATCAACGTCCTTAAACACTATCTCACCCTTCATATTCTCGGTGTCAAAATCCGTCTTGCCCTCATCTATCTCATTTTCGCTGTCCATTATCTCAAAAATACGCTCTGCTGCCGCAAGCGCGGTGAGAATCGCAGAATATTGGTTCGCTATCTGATTTATCGGATGCGTAAATTTCTTTGAGTACTGAAGCATTGCCTGAATTGCGCCGATAGAGATTCCTTTTATACGCTTTAGCATCATAAATCCGCCCAATGCGGCGATGAGTACGTACTGGAAATTTCCGAGAAAGTTCATAACAGGTCCCATTACCGAGCCCCAGACTCTTGCGGAAATACTGTTTTTGCGGAGTTCTTCACTTTCACGCGCGAAATCAGAAACAGCTTCTTCCTCTTTTCCGTAGGCAACTACTGTTTTGTATGAGGTGACCATCTCCTCGACCTCACCGTTAAGAGAACCGAGAAGCTTTTGCTGACGCACGAAATACTTACGCATGAATTTAGCAAGATTCGTCGATACTAAAATGGTGAGCGGTATTGTAAGAATAGCTATTATCGTTATCTGCCAGCTATAATAAAGCATCATCGAGAAAGCGCCTACGAGAGTTATTATGCTCGAAAAAAGCATAGTTATCGACTGTGAAACCGCATTTGAGACGTTTTCTACGTCATTCGTCATTCTCGACATTATGTCACCGTGTCTGTGATTATCGGTGTAGCTTATTGGAAGATGAGAAATTTTCTTAAAGAGGTCGTTTCTCATAATATAGACCGTTGACTGCGACAGCTTTGCCGAAAGCAGTCCCTGCGCATAATAAAGCAGAGAGCTGAACGCAAAGCACACCGCCATAACTATAAGATATATCGCCAGAGTCTCAAAATCCACAATTATTTTTTCTTCCTCGACCTTAAAGGTATCAATTGCCTTTTGCTGAAAGAAAGGGCCAAGCAGATCAATAACGGTAACGACCACCATTATTGCAAGGAGCATAACGAGGATCGTACTGCTCTTTCCGATATATCTGAATATTCTTCCGAGCGTTCTTCTCGCATTTTTAGGCTTCTCGACGTTTATTCGGGCGCTCATGGGTCCGCCACCGGGACGTCCTCCGGGACCGGGCCTCCCCGGCATTCCCGCACCTCTCGGATTATTCATTTATATCACCACCGTTCTTCATCTGTGAATCGTAGATATCTCTGTACGTCTCACTTATCTTCATAAGCTCATCGTGAGGAGCACAGTGCTTTATTGTGCCGTCCTCAATAACAGCTATCCTGTCAGCCTCTTTTACAGAAGCAATGCGCTGAGCTATCATAATTACTGTTGTATCCTTCATTTTCTCCGAAAGAGCGCGACGGAGCTTCGCCTCGGTTGCAAGGTCCAGAGCCGACGTTGCATCGTCAAAAATAAGGATCTCGGGTTTTCTGACAACACCTCTCGCAATAGATATTCTCTGCTTCTGTCCGCCGCTGAGAGATGCTCCCTTTTCGGCAATAAAGCTCTTGTACCCTTCCGGCAGATGCTCTATAAAATCACTTGCCTGTGCAGTTTCTGCCGCTTCCTTTATCTCGGTCGGTGTAGCGTCCTCCTTGCCCCAGCGGATATTGTTTTCCACCGTGTCGGAATAAAGCTCACTCTTTTGCATAACGGAGCTTATTTTTTTGCGCAGAGCAGTAAGGTCATATTCCTTTACGTCTGTTCCGTTTACCTTCACCGTCCCTTCGGTAGCGTCGTAAAAACGAGGGATAAGATTTACAAGAGACGTCTTTCCACATCCGGTAGAGCCGATAACGGCAAGAGTTTCTCCCCTTTTAACCTCAAGATTTATACCGTGAAGAACCGGACGACCGCTTGTACCCGGATAACGGAAGCTGACGTTTTCAAAGGAAATAACGGTATCATTAGCCTCTCCGTTTTTGTCACCGCTCTTTATTGCGGGGTCGGAGTCCATTATCTCGCTGATTCTCTTTCCCGAGGCTATGGCACGGGATATTGAATTGAAAAGCATCGTTACCATCATTACCGACATTATTACCTGCGTAACGTAGGTTATTCCCGCCATAATACTGCCCACGCTCATACCGGCGACGCCTTCACTTATATCTATCCCGCCTATAAGTATTATTGCTATTATTGCAAAATTCTGAATTATGTTAAGCACGGGATGAATTATCGCCATAAGCTTCAGAACTCTCAAGTTTATGTCCTTTAGCTCGCTGTTCGCAGCTGTGAATCGACCGATTTCATAGTCCTCGCGCACGTAAGCCTTTACCACTCTTGCACCGCTTACGTTTTCCTGAACGACAGAATTCACTTTATCAAGCTTCTTCTGTACAACGCTGTATAGAGGCACCGATTTTGAAAGAACAAATATAAGAGTACCAAGAAGAAGCGGCAATGAGCAAAGAAGTACCACTCCGAATTTTATATTAAGTGAAATGAGCATTATCGTTCCGCCGATAAGGAACATAGGTGAACGAACGCACATACGAATGACCATTTCGACAAATTCTATAAGCATTGAGATGTCGTTTGTCATTCTCGTAACAAGTGAGCCTGTGGTAAAATTATCGGTCTGCTCAATTGAAAGCGACATAACTCTGCGATATGCCGCACATCTGAGGTCGTGTCCGAAGCCCTGCGACGCCCTTGCCGCAGTATAGGCACAAAGCGTTCCGAAAAATCCGCCGACAAGCACTATAAGAAGCATAAGTAACCCAAAGGTAATTATTATGTTCAGCTGTGAATAATTCCCTGCTCCGTAGAGGAAATTCATAACGCCGTACGGCAACGGCGCTTTTTCAATAAGCTCAAGTCCGTTCTCGGCTATGCCGTAATCGACGATATACGACATAAGATAAGGGAGTGAAAGGTCGCCAAGAACCTCGCCTATCATAAGAATCGGCGAGATAAGTGCAAAAAACAGGTATGGCCTTATATATTTTACAAGCTTCATTTATTAAAATCTCCTTCGAGCAGGTTTTCTCTCATTTTAAGCAGGATCTCGGTAACCTTTTCTATCTCCTCATCCGTGAGTCCTCTCATTACCGAGCGGTCTATTTCTTGCAAGGTGTTAAAAGTTCGTCTATCAAGCTCTTTTCCCTCTTCCGTCAGGTAGACCTTTGATATACGGGCATCATTTTCATCGTTTACACGCCTGATAAATCCGAGCTCTTCCATTTTTTTAAGTGCAAGACTCACTGTCGGCTTACTCAGGTGCGAATGCTCTGCAAGCTCAAGCTGAGATACACCGTCATGTCTTGCAAGTATGCGTATAAGCCTTCGACTGCTGTGCGGCAGAGCCTCGGGCATAACGCCGCTTGCCCTCGCCTTTGCATCAAAGAGTCGTGCAATACTATTTAATATCATAACGGGATTTTCTTCTATATTTTTGCATTTTTTATCGCATAAAGATAAGTTTTTCATTGAAAACCTCCATTAGTTTGTTTGCAAACTAATTATATCTCTCTGAAGCTTCAAAGTCAAGTAATATGCATAATTTAACATTTTATTAAAAACATAATATGCCTTAAACTTTATATTTTGCATAGCATTGAAGCGCTGTTTGATGAGCAAATTATAGACAGACAAAAAAGAAAAATAAAAAAGGAAGTAAGGAAAATGCAGGCAAAAGCAATTAAAATAACGTCGGTGATCCTCCTTTCCGTATTTATAATATTTGCTCTCATAATGGGGATAGCCGATTATATAGTGCCATCAAGGCAATCATATTACAAGGGGCAACCGCTACGCAGCATTTCTCTCATAACTATTGAGAGTGACGGTGCGGCGCAGGCCATCGCAACCGATGACCATATAACAACAGTAAATATGACGGCAAAGCTCTTCGGTGTTCTTCCGCTAAAGCAAGTAAGCGTAAATTATTACGATAAGATGTCGTTTTACGTCGGGGGATTTCCTTTCGGAGTTAAGTTTTTCACGAACGGCATAATGGTAGTTGACCTTACCGACGTCGAGACGGAAAACGGGAATATAAATCCCGCATACAGCGCAGGAATAAGGGCAAATGACGTTATAACCAAGTGCAACGGACAAACTGTCGGGAGTGCCGAGGAGCTAACGTCAATGATTGAAGAAAGCGGCGGCAAGGAAGTTACTCTGACCTATCTGCGTGACGGTGCAGAATTTATGGTGTCGCTCGTCCCCGTGCTCTCAAAAAATGACGGGCATTACAAAACCGGAATGTGGATAAAGGACAGCGGTGCGGGGATAGGAACTGTGACCTTCGTTTCTCCCGAGGATAACAGCTTCGGCGGTCTGGGGCACGGAATCTGCGATTCTCAAACAGGTGAGGTTCTTCCGATGGAGAGCGGACATATAATGGACGTTACTCTGAGCGGAATTGAAAAAGGTGTTGTCGGCGACCCGGGTGAGCTTAAAGGATTTTTCTCCGGGAAAAAGCTTGGAGCAATGATGAGTAATACTGAATGCGGCGTTTTCGGTGTATATACCGAAAAACCGAAGGAAGCAACAAGGCTCTGCCCTATCGGACTGCGCAGCGAGCTTAAAAACGGAAAAGCAAGCGTGGTGTGCACGGTAGACGACGGCGGCGCTGCCGAATACGAGATAGAAATATCGTCAATAAACAGCTCTGCCCCCACAAGCTCTAATAAATGCTTCACGGTAAAGATAACAGATCCCGAACTTATCGAAAAAACCGGCGGAATAGTGCAAGGGATGAGCGGAAGTCCGATAATTCAGAACGGAAAATTAGTCGGAGCCATAACGCACGTGTGTGTCAATCTATGATACCTACAGCTATGTAGGTAACCTGATGATACCTACATAGCCTTAAATTTTTGGAAGCCGAGGATAGAGGTCAATTTCTATCTGCCCGTTGG
>SVUB01000023.1 GCA_015063495.1 Oscillospiraceae bacterium | reverse complement strand
AAGACCTCGAAAACAGTTCCGGTGTAATAATCAAGACCTCTGATAATACCAAAGTCAAAGGTGCAGTATTTGTCAAGTCCCATAGCAGTAAGTGCTTCAAAGAGAGAAACAAGCTCCATAGAACCGACGGATTCGGGGCATATAGCCGTAGCTTCCATCACACCCATAGTGTAAAGAGCGTCTATCTTATCTATCTGCGCTTCTGTGAGCCCAAGCTCGGTCATATCCTTAACGTATGCCTCTCTCGGGATCTTATTTTTGCGGTCAACGACCTTTGAAACCTTCTTTGCACCGTCGGCATCCGTACCGCAGATAGATGCGATAACGTCGTTAAAGAAACGGCGGTTGTTTATATGAACCTTAAACATCGTTTCGTCCGCACCGAAGGAACGAAGAATAGCAATTGCACTCTCGATTATATCAAGGTCTGCTTCATAAGTGTCGCAGCCAAAAAGGTCAACGTTAAGCTGCCAGAATTCACGAAGTCTGCCTCTCTGCGGTCTCTCATAGCGATACATATTAGGAATAGAGAACCATCTGAGCGGGAAGTTAAGCTCACCCATCTTTGCGGCAACCATTCTTGCAACACTGGGCGTCATTTCAGGACGGATAGCGAGATCACGTCCTCCTCTGTCTGTAAAATTATAGGTCTGCTCACGTGCGAGCTCGTCACCGCTCTTTGCGGCATAAAGCTCAAGCGACTCGAGCATAGGACCGTTATATTCATCATAGGCACAAAGCTCGAGCGTCTCTCGGATCTTTCCGAAAAACCAATTGCGTAGCTTCATTTCCTCGGGATAAAAATCTCTCGTACCTTTATAGGGCTGTGTCGATAACTTTTCCATTTTTTGAATGACCTTTCGATTTATAAAAATGCTTTTTGCAACAAATATTCATTATATTATAGCACATTTATTCCCATTTGTCTATACAACAATGTAAATTATTTCTTAAAGAAAAGAGGGCTTTTTAAAGCCCTCTTTGAATTATCAGATTATCTGAACTCTTACAACGCTCTCGACGTTTGCTATCTTTGCTGCGATATCGTCGCTTATGGGAGTAGCAGTCTCAATGAGAGTGTATGCGTTATCGCCCTTTGAAGCGTTAACAAAATTCTCAATGTTCACGCCTGCTTCTGCAAAGGCACCCGATATCTTCGTAATAATAGCGGGAATGTTCTTGTGGAATACACCGACTCTTGTGCATCCGGGAACGTGAGCGAGAGAAACGTTCGGATAGTTTACGCTGTTCTTGATGTTACCGTTGCGCAGGAAGTCATCAAGCTGATGAGCAGCCATAACAGCACAGTTGTCCTCGGACTCGGCAGTAGATGCGCCAAGGTGAGGAATAGTAATGATACCGTCTACGTCAACAGTATCCTCTGTGGGGAAGTCAACAACGTACTTCGATACCTTACCGCTCGCAATAGCCGCCTTCATATCAGCAGCATTTACGAGGTCAGCACGTGAAAGGTTGATTATCTTAACGCCGTCCTTCATCATAGCGAGGGTTTCGGCATTGATCATATTCTTTGTCTGGGGAGTTGCAGGAACGTGAAGAGTCACGTAGTCAGCAGCCTTGAAGACTTCCTCAAAGGAAGCAACCTTCTTAACGGCTCTCGACATATTCCAAGCCGCCTCGATAGTAAGGAACGGGTCACATCCAACAACGTTCATACCGAGGTCAAGTGCCGCATTTGCGACCTTACCGCCGATAGCGCCAAGACCGATAACACCGAGAGTTTTACCTGCGATCTCACCGCCGGCAAATGCGCTCTTACCTGCCTCAACAGCCTTTGCAACACCCTCTGTGCCCTTAAGGCTGTTTGCCCACTTGATACCGCCCGTGATATCACGAGCAGCAAGAAGGATAGCGGCAATCGCAAGCTCCTTAACGCCGTTTGCGTTAGCACCGGGAGTGTTGAAAACTACGATTCCGTCCTCGCTGCATCTGTCAACGGGAATGTTGTTGACACCTGCACCGCAACGGGCGATAGCACGGAGCTCCTTACCGAACTCCATATCGTGCATAGCAGCCGAGCGAACCATTATCGCATCGGGATTCTGCACCTCTGCCCCTACGTTATATTCATTTTTGTCGAGCACGTCTGTGCCGACCTTTGCAATTTTATTGAGAAGCTGTATATTCTTCATTTTAATTACCTCTTAGCCCTTGGGATTGTTCTTTGCAAACTCTTTCATAAAGTCAACGAGTGCCACTACACCCTCGTAAGGCATAGCGTTGTAGATAGAAGCACGCATACCGCCTACGCTTCTGTGGCCCTTAAGGTTCTTAAGACCTGCCTTGCCAGCTTCGGAAGCGAACTTCTTATCAAGGTCAGCGTCGCCTGTTACGAAGGTAACGTTCATCATAGAACGGCTGTCCTTCTTAACGGGAGCGATATAGTAGTCCTGATTATCGAGATAATCATAGAGATAAGCCGCCTTCTTTTCATTCATCTCCTTCATCTTGTCAAGACCGCCAAGACCGAGGATCCACTCGTAAACGAGCTTAGCCATATAAATGGTGTAGCAAGGAGGAGTGTTGTACATAGAGCCGTTTTCAGCCATAGTCTTCCACTCAAGCATAGTGGGCATCTTCTCCTCGGCATACTCAAGAAGGTCCTCACGAACTATAACGAGAGTAAGACCTGCAGGAGCCATATTCTTCTGTGCACCTGCATAGATAACACCGAACTTGCTAACGTCCACAGGCTCGGAGATGATGCAGGAAGACATATCTGCAACGAGCGGAATATCACCGGTATCCGGGATATAGCCGTACTTTGTGCCGTAGATAGTGTTATTGAAGCAGATGTGAACGTAGGAAGCATCGGGGCGGAAATCCTCACGCTTTACTGCGGGGATGTGGTCGAAGTTATCGTCCTTTGTTGTTGCAACGCACTTAACGTCATAGCCGAGCTTCTGCGCTTCCTTATAAGCCTTTCCTGAGAACTGGCCGGAAACGATATAATCAGCCTTTCCCGTTCTTCCGATGAGGTTCATCGGAACGGCTGCGAACTGTGTGGACGCACCGCCCTGAAGGAAAAGCACCTTGTAATTTTCGGGAATGTTCATAAGCTCACGGAGCATTTTCTCCGCATCGCCTATAATTGCCTCGTAATCGGGTGAGCGGTGGCTCATCTCCATTACGGACATACCGGACTCGCCGTAGCATACCATTTCTGCAGCTGCCTTTTCGAGAACGGGGAGCGGGAGCATAGAGGGCCCCGCAGAGAAGTTATAAACGCGATTCATATTTACCTCCACGCCGCATATGCGGCTATAAATTTATCCATATTAAAAAAGATATTCTAATTTTACCCCCTTTTTAATTATATGTCAAGAGCTTTGTTAAATTTTCCTCAAAAAGTCGAAAAATAGGGGATTTTTATACAGCTTTATAAGCATTTTACCATACCAATATGCATAAAAGTCCACCGTTGGTTGATTTTTATGCAATAAAACAAAGAGCAGCCCGTTTCAAAAACGGGCTGCTTAATTTGTTTATCAGTTATCCTTAACCGCAATAAGGTCTTTTGCATAGGGCAGGCTCATTATCCAGTCACAGAGGGTATGCCACTCTGCGAGCTTATGATAACGGCGTGCATAGTAGATGCCGATAAGGTTCTCATAATTGAGAGTCACGGTCCTCATCTGATTAAAGCTTGAGGGCAGAAGCTGTATCATATTATGCCAATGAGAGCGGTCTTCCTTATTTTCTATAAATTTTAGTCTTTCGCTCTCAAGATACGCAACGAGTGCATCAAGTGCCGCAATAGCATCGTCCGTCATGCGGTCATGGCTGAAATCGTCTCTCTCAAATGGCTTTGTATGTATCTTGTGCATCGTAGAGCAGGAATTTGCAACGGTGCCGACCTTATAGGTATCAAACTCCTTCCACCAATAAAGCGGTGCGGTTATATCGACCGAGACGAATATCTGACGAAGGAATTTTCTATGGTCGCTTCCTGCCTTTGCAAGTCTCTTTGCAAGGTCGATATCGTTCTCACCGAAAACGAAATTTCCCTCACCGTCAAAGGAGCTATCCATCTTTCCCCAGCTGTTCATAGGGTTTCTTGCGCCTCTTATAGCGTTCTCGAAATTCATTACGGCAGTGCGTTCGATCTTAATCATAGATTTATATCTCCACTTCGCTTTTTATTTTATATTATCACATTTAATATTATCTGTCAAGACGTCGGCAAAAAGAGAAAAGGGGTAAAGATTTACGTCAGGCAGAGCCGACACGTCAAATCTCATATTTTTACCTGCGTCAAGTGACATTCTGTGGGCAAAAAGAGCAAAGGTATCCTTTGGAGAAACACCGAATTCCCCGTCTATCTCTCCTCTGACTCTCTCTCGGCTGCCGTATTTCCCGTCACCTGCTATCGGCATTCCTCTTGAAGAGAACTGAACCCTTATCTGGTGCGTTCTGCCCGTAAAAAGCCTTACGAGTACAAGGGAAAGCTTCCCTTTCTCACCTTCTCTCACGTCAATGACCTTATACGAAAGCTCCGCTCGCTTCGCTCCTTTTCTTACGGAGTCCACAACAAAGCTTTTACCGCTTTTTGCGTCCTTAAAGAGATAGTCTGCCATCTCTCCCTCTCTCTCCTCGGGTTCACCGCTGACGACAGCAAGATATTCCTTTACGCACTTTTCTTTATCCGATACGGTACTTGATAAAACACCCGTAACCTCGGGACGCTTTGAGAAGACCATCACCCCCGCCGTTCCTCTGTCAAGGCGGTGGATAAGTCCTGCTTCCCTGCCTATATACCGAGAGACAAGCGAGAGCATATTGACCTCGTCCTCTCCTCCCACGGCAGAGCCTTGAGAAAGCACTCCTGCAGGCTTTAAGCAGACGATGAGGTCCTTATTTTCAAATAATATTTTAAGCATTTTTAGTGCTCCAAGAGTGTTATCTTTTTGGCTTTTTCTTCCCGCTCTTTTTCGTCGAGAAGCCAAACGTGCCAAGCTTTTTGCCAAGTGCAAAATATTCTCCGTGTGCAAACGCCGCAAGATGTGCTTTTTCGAGACATATTTTGCCCTTTTCGTCAAGCAGGCTCTCATCAACGTTCACCGCAACTATATCCGCAAGGAACATATCGTGGCTCTCCATCGGAACTACCTCGGTCACCTTACATTCGATAGAAAAGGGGCTCTCCGCAATCGATGGGCAGGAAACGACCGTCGATTTTTCTCTCGTCAGCTTGCATTTCTCAAATTTATCGACCTTCTTGCCCGTATAAATACCGCAGTAATCCGCAGTTTTAACAAGACTTTCGGTGGTGAGATTAAGCACGAACTCACCACTCTCTTTTATTATATGGTGAGAGTGCCTTGTGGGGCGCACAGATATATAAGTTTTGGGCGGTTTTGTGTTGAGTATTCCCGTCCAAGCGACGGTGAGTATATTAGTCTCACCCGTTTCCTCGTTTCCGCAGCTTACAAGCACGGGAGGAAGTGGAGCAAGAAGTGCTCCGCCCTTCAAATTAACCTTTGCCATATCTTCTCCGAATCAGAATTTTGCAGTATCCTTCATTATGCGAAGGACAATATCAGAGCATTTTTCCATATGCTCGACGACGGCAAACTCAAAGCGTGAATGGAACATATGGCCGCCAGTGCAGAGATTAGGGCAAGGAAGCCCCATAAAGGAAAGCCTTGCTCCGTCAGTACCGCCTCTTATCGGCATACTAATGGGTTCTACTCCCTCCGCACGCATAGCGTCCTCGGCACGGCGAAGCACGTGAGGGTGCTTTTCTATTACCTCTTTCATGTTGTAATACGAATCTCTTATGGTAACAGCAGCCGTTCCCTCTCCGTATCTGCGGTCTATCTCAAGTGCAGCTTCTGCCATTTTCTGTTTCTTCTCTTCAAATTTGACCTTATCGTGGTCACGGATTATATAAACAAGCTCTGCATGCTCTATCTCACCCGACATCTCCACAAGATGATAAAATCCTTCGTAGTCCTTCGTCTTCTCGGGCACTTCCTCGCTCGGAAGAAGTGATGCAAATTCAAGTGCGATAAGAGAAGCATTTTTCATCGTGCCAAATGCAGCTCCGGGATGGACCGAAAATCCATTTATCTCCACCCTTGCACTTGCCGCATTGAAATTTTCATATTCAATGCCGCCAAGCTCACCGCCATCTACTGTATAGCCGTAATCAGCACCAAGCTTATCAAGGTCAACAAGGTCTGCACCTCTGCCTATCTCCTCGTCGGGCGTGAAGCATATCTTTATATCTCCGTGAGGCTCTCCGCTCGCTGCGAGACGAGCTACGGCATCCACTATTTCCGCAACTCCTGCTTTGTCGTCGGCGCCAAGCAAGGTTTTGCCGTCGGTGACGATAATATGAAGTCCCCTGAACTCATCGGAAAGTGCATCGGTGACTATATTTTCTTCTTCGTTTAATACTATCTCGCCACCCTCATAGAAGAGTATTCTCGGCTTTATCGGAGAATCAGCAGCCACATCAGATGTATCCATATGAGCGATAAAAGCAACCTTTGGGTGTCCCTCGCCGCAGTTTGACGGAAGCGAGCCGTAAACGTATCCGTGCTCGTCCATCTCGGCGGTAAGACCAATCTCCCTAAGCTCCTTTACAAGAAATTCACCAAGTGCCTTCTGCTTTTCGGTACTGGGGCAGGTTTCGCTCTTCTCATCCGACATCGTCGGATAAGAAACGTATTTCAGAAAACGTTCTGTTAATGTTTTCATCCTAATTTTACCTTTTCTCTGAAAATTTTATAGCTTCCGCTCTTGATAACGTCAACAAAATCGTATATCGTTTCGAGCTTTTCTTTGGTTTTTATACCCGCAAAAACCGACTGAACTGCGGTATGATTGTCACTTCCCGCAAACTGCAAAAGCTGATAATCCTTTGCGTATTCGAGCGCCTTTGCGTTCTCAAAATCAGTTCTATTCGCATTTATGACCTCAACACCGTCCACGTTTCTCGGCAGAAGTCTTATTTCCTTTATATAGCTTGCCTCTCTGAAGGGATGCGCATGGATAACGAGTCCACCGCAATTGCGCACAAAATCACAATAATCCCAATGCTCCATATCCATTATCTGCGGATTCTTAAGAAGCCACTCGGGAGAGAGCCCATACGTTAAAAAGTCGGTACCAAAAAAGGAATATTCCCAACCAAAGAAAACGTCTATACCAAATTCTTCGCCTGCGTCTCTTGCGTTAACGTATCCCTCGCAAAAGCGCTCGACCTTTTCCTTCCAGTCAAGGCCTTCTCTGGGTACGGTTGTGTTTCCGTTAAAAAAATGATCCGTGATTATAATCCCCGAATAACCCATATCGGCATAAAACTCGACCTGCTCTCTTGCGCTGACTCTTGCACAGGCGCTGACCTCCGAGGTATGCAAATGGGTTTCATATTTATAATATTTCATCGGTAAACCTCGCAAATTTATTCTCCCGTAACGAGTGAAATAAGCTCAGACGGCTTCTCTGCAAAAGTGGATGCTCCGTGCGGCAAAAGCTCCTCTTTCTTTCTGAAGCCCCAAAGGACGCTTATGCACTCAAGCTCTGCGTTTCTTGCCGTAAGGACGTCTACCTCGGAGTCGCCTATAAATACAGTCTCCTCCTTGCTGACTCCAAGCGCTTCTATCGCCTTATTTACCATATCGGGAGCGGGCTTTCTCGCAATTCCCTCAATTTCACCGAGTGAATAGTCCATCTGCGGATAAAAGTCCTTAACAAGCTCCTTTACTGCCCCGTCAAGCTTGTTTGAAACTATCGCCATTTTAATCCCCTTCCTCTTCAGCGCATCAAGCACCTCGCCGATACCCTCGTAAGGACGTGTCTTTATACGGCTGTGTGCCATATAATACTCCTTCATCGTCGCAAAAAGCTCCTCAAAGCGGGGATTTTTCTCACCGTCAGGTACCGAGAGCGCAACGAGGTTGCGAAGTCCGTTTCCAACCGAGCATCTCGTCTGTTCAAAAGTTCTCGGGGCATATCCCGCAGTAGACAGCGTATAATTTACGCTATCGTGAAGGTCTCCGAGCGTATCCAGTACCGTTCCGTCCATATCCCAAATAACTGCCTTGTATTTCATTTTTATCTCCTGACTATCACATATTTATTTTATTATATCACATTTTGTCCCCCATTTCAACACGTGAAGAAAAAAAGCTGTTGCATTTTGCAACAGCTTTTTCTTATATATCGTCCTTTTGAAGAAAAGCACGGAGCTTCGGGCTTTTCGGGTTCGAGAAGAGCTCTTCGGGCTCTCCGACCTCTTCAATAACACCGTCTGCCATGAAAATGACCTTATCGGCAACGTGACGGGCAAAATCCATCTCGTGAGTGACGATTATCATCGTCCTGTCATCACCCTTAAGCGATTTTATCGCGCGTAAAACCTCGCCGGTAAGCTCAGGGTCAAGGGCGCTCGTCGGCTCGTCAAAGCAGAGGATCTCGGGGCCGAGCGCAAGTGCTCGTGCGATAGCCACTCTCTGGCACTGACCGCCCGAGAGCTGACAGGGGTAAGAATCTCTCTTTTCACTAAGGCCCACCTGAGAGAGAAGCTCGTCCGCCTTCTTTTCTATCGCTTCGAGAGCCAAGGCTCTTTCGGCAGAGGACATCTTTTCCTTCTTTGCAGCGCTCTTAAGTGCAAGCGTAGCGGCAAGTGTTATGTTCTTGTGTACCGTATATTGCGGAAAAAGGTTAAAGGACTGAAAAACAAGCCCGAATTTAAGCTGATTTTCTCTTTTTTCCTTTGCGCTCTTGCGTTTTTTATCGTCACCGTCGTAAACGACGTGGTCTCCCACGGTTATTCTGCCCCCGTTCGGTGCTTCAAGGAAGTTGAGACAACGAAGAAGCGTAGTCTTTCCGCTTCCGGATGAGCCGATAATGGCAAGAACCTCACCGCGACCGAGCGTAAAATCAACGCCCTTCAGCACTTCCGTCTTGTCAAAGCTCTTTTTAAGTCCTTCGACTTTAAGCAATTCCATCGTCAGCCCTCCTTAACTCTTAAAATAATCAAGCTTTTTCTCTATGTAGCCAAAGAGAAGCGTAAGCAGTCCGTTAAATACGAGATAATAAACGCTTGTGAAGAACAGCGGCCAGATAAGTCCCTTTGAGGAGTATCTTTCAGCTATTCTGATAATCTCTATTACCGATATTACTCGCACAAGGGAGGTGTCCTTAACAAGGGTGATGACCTCGTTACTGATAGGAGGCAGTATTCTCTTGACCACCTGCAAAAGCACAACGTGGAAGAACGTCTGTGATTTCGACATTCCGAGCACCTGTCCTGCCTCGTACTGCCCCTTTGAGATAGACTCGATTCCGCCTCTGTATATCTCGGAAAAATAGCAGGCGTAGTTTATAACGAAGGTTATAAGCGCCGCCAAAAATCTTCCGTCGACCTCGAAGAACAGAAACGGTATATCTCCTGCGAAAATCGGATTCTTGAATACGAGACCGGGCGTAAAGAACACGATAAATATCTGAAGCATCAGAGGTGTTCCACGCACTACCCAAACGATGAGCTTGGTAAGATACCGAAGAGGAAAGAATCGACTCATTGAGCCAAAGCTTATTATAAGTCCGAGCGGGAGAGCAAAAATGAGAGTGAGTGCAAAAAGAAGCAGCGTCATCTGGAAGCCTTCCCAAAGATCGGCTGATATTTTCAGAAAATCGGCTGTTGATTCCACGGAAAACAGGTTTCCGAAGAAATCAGAAATTGAAGATAGCATGAATGGTAAATTTCCTTCCGAGATTATTTTCCCTAAAACGCCCGAAAGGCATGGAGCATATGCCTTTCGGCATACGTCCATGTCTTAGGTGAGGATTGGATCTATTATGAAAAGTCGTTATCTTATCAGTCGATCACAAGTGCATCGGTGAGAGCGTATTTGCCTGCGATCTCGCCAAGTGTTCCTGCGTCTGCAAGCTCTGTGAGGATACCGTTAACGGTAGCCGTAACGTCGCTTCCCTTACGGAACGCAATGCCGTAATATTCGTCATCGGAAAGCTCGATATCAAGCATCTGAAGGTCAGCAAAGTCGCTGCCTTCCTTATTGATGAGGTAATTTGCCATTACGTAGTCGATAACTGCAACGTCAGCTGTCATAGCCTTAACCTCTGTGAGAGCGTCGAGCTGAATGCTCTTTTCGATATATGTAGCGTCAGCCATCTTATCAAGAACAACCTCTTCACCTGCGGAACCGGATTCAGCAGCGATAACTGCGTCTGCAAGAGTCGCAAGGTCAGCATACTTATCGGCGTCAGCCGAACGAACAACAGCAACCTGCTTGTTAAGCATGTAAGGATCTGTGATGCTCATCTCTTCCTGACGTGCAGGAGTTATTGTAAGACCGTTCCAGATGCAGTCGATATGCTTTGCGGCAAGCTCTGTTTCCTTTGCTTCCCAAGAGATCTCCTGGAATTTAACGTCAACACCAAGCTTTGCGGCAACAGCCATTGCAACCTCTGCATCAAAGCCTGTCCAAGCGCCGTTATCATCCATAAAGTCAAGAGGCTCAAGAACGGTTACGCCTACAACGAGGGTACCCTTATCCTTGATATACGCAAGATCGCTGTCAGCAGCGGCGTTTCCTGTGTCTGCTACGTCGTTTGTATCTTTTGCGCCAGCGTCTACATCAGTTCCGCAAGAAGCGAAGCAGAAAAGGCACATTATAAGTGCGAGTGTAAGTGCAATAAGTTTTTTCATGGTAAAAATCTCCCTTAATATTAAATGTCAGACCTTAAAACACTTTAGTCTGTTAAAGTGATAATATGATATCACGTTTTTGGGCGTTTGTCAATAGGTTTTGGGAATTTTATGTGATAAAATATCAAAAATAGGGAGAACTTTTCTGTGCAAAGTGAATAAAAATCAGCAAGGGCAAGTCCCGAAGGACTTGCCCTTGCCTTTATTTAAGATATTTAATAACTTAAATTGTTATTACTGGGGAACTGCCCATCCGGAGAGTGCACCGGTCTCTACATCATAGTAGTAGTAGAGGTCATAGCCAGTAGCAGCCTTGGAGAAGTCAGTTGTTACGCTTACAGTACCGTTAGCGTTTTCAACTACAACGTAGAATCTTACGCTTGTTACTGTGAGCTTGTCGCTGTCAAGTCCAAGAGCTGCAGCAGCACCGCTGATAGTAACGTGTGCGTATGCACCGTTGTTATCCTTATCAACTGCACCGAGAGTACCCTTAGTAAAGAAGTCAGGCTCAACTCTGAGGATGTCGTCAAAGTCAGTTGTAGAACCAACTACTGCGTTACCGTTGATGTCGATATCTCTCCATACGATTGTACCATACTTGATACCAGCCTCTTCCTTACCGGAAGTATTAGCGTCAGTCTCGAAGAAGATCTCCCAAATCTTAGCCTCTTCGCCAACAACAGTAAGAGTTACGTACTTGTTGTTTACGAGGTCATAGAGGTCTGTGTATGTGCTTACATATACGCCGTCCTTGATCTCAACGCCACCGTGAGCTGTCTTCTCAGTGATGAGATAGTTCTCAGTGTGGATGAACTCTGCAGGGAAGTAGAGCTCAACGCCCTCGAACTTCCATGTGTCAACGTGCTCTCTCTCGAGCTTGCCGTCTACACCGCAAGTATGAGCGAAGTCATAGTAGATAGTGTCAACGAGTCCATAGTATGCATCAAATGCAGCTGTGGAGTAGTCGTAAACGTCTACTGCGATCTCGTCAATGTCGTGAGCCTCGTCAATGATCATGATCTGATCAGAGTTAGCTACGTAAACGATAGCGCCTGCGTTGAGAACGAGCTGAGCATCATACTCAGGCTTGCCAACGTAAGTGTAGATACCGTTCTTAGCAATGAATGTGAATACTGTCTCGTCGTCTGTAGCGATGAGCTTGTCATTGCCGGGGATGAGAGTGTCTGCCTTGCCATACTTGAAGGTAACTGTCGCATTGGAAGTAACCTTAGTATAAGCAGGGAGAGTGTCGATAGCATCGAGGTTGTAAGAACCATCAGCATTCTTCTTATCTACGCTGTAGATGAGAGTGCCCTGGAAGTTTTCAGCGCAACCGTCGAAAGGAAGCTTAGTGTCAAGAGTAGGCTCAGTTGCCTCGTAGAGCTTCTCAATGATAGTAGCTCTGAGAACTGCCTTGTAGCCCTCTGTAGCTGTGAACTTCTCCTTCATTGTTTCGCTGAAGAAGTAGCCATAGTTTGTAAGGTCAGCATTGTTCTTGTAGAGGATATCGATGTAAGCGCAGAATGCAGTGTACTCAACATTTGTGAATTCCTGGCCGTAAACTGCGTTGATCTTGATTTCCTTCCACTCGCCGGAAGCGTCTGTGAGAGCCTTAACAACGATCTGGTCGTTGTCAACTGCGAATGTGCTGGTGTAAGGATCGAATGCAACGAACTCGTAAGCAGCTGCATCAGCCGGTACAGGGTAAGCCCAAATGATGTGGTCAGCGAGAACTACATAAGCAAGTGCCTTGTAGCTATCGCTCATAGCTGTAACGAGCATATCGTTCCAACCGCTCTGGAAGGATCTGGACCAAGCGCCTGCCTTACCCCAATCGTTGTAAAGCTCCTGCTGATCTACACCGTGGAGGTCATACATATCCCATCCACCGATCTTGTATGTTACGCCATTGATCTTAGCCTTGGAGTCAACGTAAACGCCGTCAACAACCTTGCTGCCCTTGGAAGCCCAAGTGATCTTTTCCCACTTAGGACCGCCGAGAGCCTCAATTACGCGGATCTCGTTGTTAAGAGGATTGAAGGTGTATACGTACCACTTGCCAGCCTCGATAGATGTAGCATCACCTGTTACAGTGAAGTCACCAACGAACATCTGGAGTGCGTTAGAGATGTAAGATACAGATCTGTGAGCCTCGCCGTAGGGCTTAGCTGTGAGGAGCTGCATCTTAGTGTCGGTTGTGTTACCAGCATTGTTACCGGCACCTACGAAGTAAGGAGTATAGATAGCTGCGTCGTACTCGCCGTCGCCATCATAGTCCATAGCTGCGATCTCGCAGAAGTTGTTTTCAGCGATTGTCTTAACAACGCTGTCAACTGTTGCGTTGTAAGGAGGAAGAACGTTGCCGGTCTTCTCACCCTCAACGAGGATCTCGTATGCGGATGTCTTAACTACGCCACAAGCGCTAAGAGCGTTGTAGAAGTCTTCAGCAGAAGCCTCAACGTATGCGCCAGCTGTGTTCTCTACATAGTAAACGTCAGCTTCCTTGTTGATGTTGCTACCCTTGTAGAGGAGAACTTCGGAAGCGTCGGGAGTAACAACGTTACCCTTTGCATCATAGTAGTATCTGTACTCGTTTACATCAGCAGATGCGAAGCCATTGTAAAGGATAAGGTCCTTGGTGTTTGTAGGAGCGGTGTGCTCTGCATCATAACCGTCGGTGAGGTCGTAAGACTGGCCGCCGAATGTGAGGAAGAACTCATCGTAGATCCATGTGCCATTTTCCTTATATGCATAGTTCTCAGCTGTGATCTCGAGCTTGTCACCGTAGTTGGTGAATACATCAGTCTTGCACTGGTTAGCCCATGCGAGCTGATCGCCCTCGAATGTGAGCTCATAAGCGTAACCGAGACGGTTAGCGAAGTTTACATCGAAGTCATCAGAGATCTGAGTTGTCTTTGCATAGATGTAGTGACCGTTAACTGCTCTGTTGTTCTCGTCGATAGGAGCGAATGCAACGAAGCCAGCGTTGATGGTCTTGCCGTTGTAGCCCTCGATAGTTGCAGCGTCAATGTAAACGGGCTTGCCAGCCTTAGCAGACTGTGTAGCGAGCTTAACTGCAGGAGTTGCAACGAGCATGTAAACGCCACTGCTAAGGTCGAAGTTCTTAGCGAAGAGAGAATCTTCTGCATAGAGTGCGTTGTAAAGGATTGTAGCTACTACGCCACGGTTTGCTTCAGCTGTGTACTCAACACCGGTGATACCGTTTGTAAGACCAAGCTTGATAGCCTTGTTGATGATACCGTTAGGATAGATTGCGCTGTGTCCGAGCGAACGAACTACCATTGCAAGTGCATCACGGTATGTTACGTTACCCTTGGGGTCAAATCTCTCAGCGGACTTACCCTCAACGATACCGTTCTCGTAAGCATAAGCGATTGCGCCTACGCCTGCTGCGTATGTGTCCTCAATGTCAAGGAATGTTGTGTCATTGACATAGGATTCCCAGTAGTTGTTGCTAACCTTACCGGTCATAACGCGGCTGGTAAGAAGAGCCATTTCTACACGGGAGATGTTCTTCTCAGGCTTAAGATCACCGTCTTCGTAACCTGTGAAGATGTCAAGGTCCTGAAGTCTGGAGATTGCTACTTCGTTCCAAGCTGCCTCAGCCTCATCAGCTGCGCTAACGGAAACCATGCATGTAACAACCATCATAACTGCAAGAACAAGAGCAAGAATTCTCTTAAAATTCTTCATGGTGTGGTTTCTCCTTCAAAAATAATTATTTTTTCAGGTGAAATAGTTTTGCGTTCAACCTGTTGCCACGTCGAAGCGATACTTCGCTAACATCCGACTTAGCTGTCATCGGGTGTAATATCACTCCGATGGCTAGGGCATTCCGCAAACTTTTCCCTGTGCCAATATAGTACCATGGCTACATATTTTTGGCAATACTTTTCCATAAGCTGTAATTCTATCGCAATATTAAACCCTATTTAGTAATACAAGACCACGTCTTCACGAGCATATTGCCCTATATTATAATATAATGAAGCTTTTTCGGCACCAAGCCTCGGCTGAAATTTTATCCCCAGTAATTTTGAACGGAGCGAATAATGACAAAGCAGAAAAAAGAGCCGCTACAAAACGTAGCGGCTCTGAATCTCTTAATTAAAGTTATTGTTTTCCTCATTCTGAGTAGGCGGTGTCTGAACCTGCCCCTCGGGCGGCATCTGCGGAGGTGTGAACGGAGGGAGCTCCGTCTGCGGAGGCTGAGGCGGCTGATACGGCTGCTGCGGAGGCTGCTGCCATCCCGCCTGGGGCTGCTGATATGTCTGTCCTGCACCGCCGTTCGGGGGATAATAATTCCCCTGACCGTAAGCGTTTCCATTATTATAATAATTCTGCTGACCGTAGCCGTAAGCACCGTAAGGCGGCACCTGTCCCATAAGCGGATCCATCTGCACCGGCTTATTGCGCAGGCAGAAGATAATTATCGGCGTAGCGATGCCAAAGAATATCGAAAGCACGAGATAAAGCACGGCATTGTCTCTCGCAAACGCTTTATATATCTTATAGAGCGCTATGTAATAGAAAACAGTGTACGCTATCGACAGAAGCGACGAGATAGCGTAACTGCCACCGCCGGTCAGGTATCCGAACATCTCAAGCGGATTTATACTGTCAAAATTATTGATTACGGTAACTAATCTGTTTATAAAATTCAGAACCATTGTAACGGAAAACAATCCGTTTGCAATATTGAGAAGCAAAAGAATGAGTCCGTATTTCATCGGCTTCTTGGCGCCTGTGGGGGTTTCCGCAACTCTACCAAGCGCAAAAACATTGAGAACGGGAATAAAGGAAAGCCAAGGTGCGCTTGCACCTACGGTTTTGCCCATTTTGTAAAGTCCTACCGCCTCGAGCAGATAGAAAACAAGTCCGATAGCAAGTGAGAAAAGCAGAATTATAAGATAAAGACCGATAAACGAAGCAACGCCTGAGCCGATCGCCTCGCCAAGCTCATATCCGCCTTCGTATATGTCGTAATAGTAATCGCTGTAACCCATAAAATGTCTCCTTTTAATGTCATTTTTGTTTACGTATCTTAATTATACAGATTTTTCGTCAAAAAATCAAGAGTTTTTATTCGTTATACATTTTTTATATCTATTGATTTAACGATAAAAATGGTGTATAATGGACAGGATGAGCTTAACTGGAAAGGAGACCTTTTGTAACGTGCTTTTCGGAAAACATATAAATAAATATTATCTGCGCTATGCCATTCCCCTTATTGTGGGAGTGCTGACACTTATAGTTATCGACTACGTCCAGCTTATTACCCCTCGTCTTTACCAGCTCGTGGTAAACGGAATAAATGAAGGAATGGTCTATCACGAAGGAGAAACAGTTCCATTTGATATGGACTTTCTGCTTGACGAGATCTGTATGCCGATGCTTATTATCATCGCACTTATCGCCATCGGGCGCTTTTTGTGGCGCATCTGCTTCTTCGGCTCGGCAATAAAGATAGAAACAGACCTTCGCCGCCGTATGTTCGACCACTGCAAGGAGCTTTCGCAGCAGTATTATCAGGTAAACAAGGTCGGCGGACTTATGTCTCTCTTTACAAACGACCTTGAGACCGTGCAGGAGTGCTTTGCTTGGGGAATTCTTATGTTCTGCGATGCATTCTTTCTCTCGGCTCTCGCCCTCTCGAAAATGGCGGGTATGAGCGGGATGCTCACCCTGCTTTCGATGATACCTATGGCTCTGCTTCTCGCAAGCGGAATAATAACGTCAAGGTATATGATGAAAAAGTGGGACACAAGACAGGAGGCTTTTTCCAAGCTTTCCGATTTTTCGCAGGAGAGCTTTGCGGGAATATCTGTAATAAAAGCCTTCGTTAAGGAGGGCAAGGAGCTTCTCGCATTCAAGAATATAAACAAAGAGAACGAGGACGCAAACGTAGACTACACAAAGCTCTCTGTGGCGCTCAAAATTTCGGTAACGCTTCTCGTTGAATCCGTTATCTGCGTTATCCTCGGATACGGCGGTTATCTTGTATACTGCGGAGTGTTCAACGCAGGCCAGCTTGTTGAGTTTATCGGATATTTCACCTCGATAGTTTGGCCTATTATGGCTGTTTCCGAGCTTATCGAAATGACCTCGAGAGGAAAAGCATCACTTAAGAGAATAAGCGAGCTTCTCGATGCAAAAATAGACGTTGAGGATGCGCCCGATGCTACTGACGCAGGCGAGCTTACGGGCAACATCGAATTTAAGGATCTCACCTTCAGATATCCCGGCGGTGAATATGACGTTCTGAAAAACGCTTCATTTGAGATAAAAGCAGGTGAGAACGTCGGAATCATCGGAAGAACGGGCGCAGGAAAGACAACTGTCGTCGACCTTATACTCCGCACCTATAACGTCCCCGACGGAAAGATATTCCTTGACGGCAAGGATATAAATTCGCTCACGATAAAAAGCGTGAGAAAAAATGCGGCGTATGTGCCGCAGGATAATTTCCTCTTCAGCGACACTATTGAAAATAATATATCCTTTGCGACCGACGGCGGAAGTGGGGGCGACGTTAAGGATGCCGCAGAGCTTTCCGACGTTCATGACAACATAGTGGAATTCACCGATGGGTACTCTACCGTGCTCGGTGAGAGAGGCGTTACCGTTTCGGGCGGCCAGAAACAAAGAATTTCTATCGCACGTGCCCTTATGAAGAACGCACCGATACTTATTCTTGACGATTCGGTCTCTGCCGTTGACGTAAAGACGGAAAAGAAGATACTCGCAAATCTTAAGAGAGTAAGAGCCGGCAAGACTACCATTCTTATAGCTCACAGAGTGACAACGATAGAGAATATGGACAAAATAATCTTTATCGACGACGGAAGGATAGTTGACGTCGGAACGCACACAGAGCTTCTTGAGCGTTGCAGTAGCTACAAAACCACTGTTGAGCTTCAGCGCCTTGACGACGCAGGAAGCGGTGCAAACGAAACGGGAGAGGCGGTGAGCGTAAATGCGTGAATATCTACCACTTCTTATAGTAGGTGCGATAATAGGCACGTTTTCGATATTTTTTATCATTGCCTACGCTCTCATTAAGGACAAAAAAGCAGCTATCGGCTTTGACCGCAATATGAAAGACTCGGAGATAGTCAAAAGACTTCTCGCATATGCAAAGCCGCACGCAAAAAGCTTTGTTTTCGTGCTCCTTCTTATGCTCTTCTCTATTGCATATGAAATAATCTCTCCTCTTCTTGTCGGAGCCGTTGAGGAGCTTATTAAGGACAAGTTTGAGCTTAGCCGACTTTATGTGTTCGTTGCCGTATATGCGCTCATACTTATCGTCTCTCTTATAAGCTCATACATTCAGGCAATTGAGCTTCAGAAAACAGGTCAAAAGATACTTTCCTCAATAAGAGAGGATCTGTTCGTTCATATAGAGAGCCTTTCCCACGCACAGCTCAATTCCATGCCCGTCGGAAAGCTCGTAACGAGAGTTGCAAACGATACTAACGCAATTTCTATGATGTTTACCAATATTATAGTAAACCTCATAAAGAACTGCTTTATCATTATAGGCGTTCTTGCGGCTATGCTCTGCGTAAATTATCTGCTAACTCTTATGGTGCTCTGCTTTGTGCCGTTTATCGTTCTCTTTACGGTAATATTCCGCAAGTTCTCCCGCAGAGCCTACAGACGTGTAAAAGACGGAACGACTGCGATAAACACATTCCTTTCCGAAAACCTCTCGGGAATGAAGATAATTCAGATATTTAACCGAGAGAATAGGAAAATGGACGATTTTTCGGGGCAGAACAACGAGCTTGGCAAGGCTAAAATGCAGCAGATATTCGTTTTCGGTATCTTCCGTCCTCTCGTTTATATGCTTTACGTTTCATCCGTTCTTTTCTTACTTTATCTCGGAGGCAGAGGTTATATAAAGGAGACCTCATTCCTCGGTCAAACGATAACGAGCGAGACAGTAGTTATCTTCTATATGT
>SVUB01000022.1 GCA_015063495.1 Oscillospiraceae bacterium | reverse complement strand
ATTATAAGAGGCAGTAAAAAAGCACGGATCGAGACCGATCGGCGCGTTGATATCATAAGCTTGATACTCCGCCGCATCGGTTGTCGCCGTGCGTATGGGACTATTATAGCGCAAAATTTTCGATTTGTAAATTATCAAAAATGACGATTTTTTGTTGTCGAAAAAGTCAAAAAAATCGTTTTTTTGGATTTTGTGACAGAGAAAAAACCCGTAAAGGGTTGTATCTTGCGGAGTTTGCCGATTTGTACAAAATGGCATATGTCGGAAAATAAAATTTTGCCCAAAATCCGATAAAAAATAAGTTTAAAATTTTTTCAAAAAAGTCTTGACAAGGGGGTAGAGACGTGATATAATACTACGGAATAAAGCAGAGCGTTTCTCCGCTCTCACCCTGCCGCACAGCGAGCAGGCGTTGATATTGTCGATCTCTCTATATAGGGGAGAAGTGCGTGCGGGGAAGTAAAACCCGCATTTTTTGTTTTATTGAAATTTTATTTTCGGAGGTGCATACTTATCAGCACGAAAGAAACGCCGATCAATGAAGAGATCAGAGCGAAGGAGATCCGTGTAGTCGGACCCGAAGGAGACCAGCTTGGAATTATGACGAGCGAAGCGGCACTTGCTTTAGCTTACGACAAGGGACTTGACCTTGTTATGATGGCAGCGCAGGCTGATCCGCCCGTGTGCCGTATAATGGATTACGGTAAATACCGCTTTGATAAGGAAAAGAGAGAGAAGGAAGCTCGCAAGAAGCAGCAGACTGTCGAGCTTAAGGAAGTACAGCTCTCATGTCGCATTGATAAGCATGATTTTGAGACAAAGGCAAACCATGCACTGCGTTTTCTTAGCGCCGGCAATAAGGTTCGAGTGGTCGTTAAGTTCAGAGGCCGCGAGATGAGCCATATGGAGATCGGCAGAGAAATTCTCGACCGCTTTGCGGAGAGCGTTTCCGAGCTTGGAACGGTTGATAAGAAGCCTTCAACCGAGGGACGTTTTATGAGTATGATAATCGTCCCCGTAAAGCAGGGCAAATAAGCCCCTAAAAAAGTTCATTTACAGGGAAACGGCAAGGCAGTCCCATGCCTGTCGCGCGTCTGTATGATTTTAAAGAAAAAGAATCAAAAGGAGAAATGTAAAATGGGAAAGATCAAGACACATAAGGCATCTGCCAAGAGATTTTCCGTCACAGGCGGCGGAAAGGTTAAGCATAACCACGGCCAGCACCGTCACAACCTGGGTCACAAGACCGCAAAGCGTAAGAGATTCCTCCGTGGAAGCTCTATTCTCAGTCACGCAATGACAGCAAACTACAGAAACCTTATCCAGAAATAAGCGGTAAAGATTTAGGAGGAATTAGAAAATGGCAAGAATTAAGGGCGCTATGATGACGCGCAAGAGAAGAAATAAAATCCTTAAGGCTGCAAAGGGCTATTGGGGTGCAAAGAGTAAGCACTTCAAGATGGCTAAGCAGGCCGTAATGAAGAGCGGCAACTATGCTTTCGCAGGCCGCAAGCTCAAGAAGAGAGATTTCAGAAGACTCTGGATCGCTCGTATCTCCGCTCAGGCAAAGGTAAACGGCATGAACTATTCTACATTCATGCACGGCCTTAAGCTCGCAGGCATCAACCTCAACAGAAAGATGCTCTCTGAGCTCGCAATATCCGATAAGGATGCTTTCGCTGCCCTCGCAGAAAAAGCTAAAGCTGCGCTTTAATTTGATAAAAAACCCGGTATTCACCGGGTTTTTGTCGTATAAACGACTATGCAAAAAACTGCGGAAGGCGATTGCCATCCGCAGTGATTTGCTGTTTTGAGAAAGTAAAAAGGAGAGGAAGATATGCCGCTTGAGATAAGAAAGAGTGCCGAAATTATAAGCTCGAGGAATAATCCGCTCGTGGTAAGGATCGGCAAGCTTGAGGATAAAAAATACCGAGAGAGCGACAGACTTTTCCTTTTTGAGGGAGTCAAGCTCCTCTGTGAGGCTCTGGTTTTCGGCGCAGAAGTTGAGTATATCCTTGTAAGAGAGGATTCTTATGAGCGCATTATGAAAATTGTCAACGTATTTTTAGGTGAGAGGGAGGTCCACTCAGGCGGAACTCTCGTGCGCCTTTCGGCATCGGCTTTTGGAAAATTGTCGAGCGAAAAATCACCCGAAGGTGTCATAACCGTGGCAAAATATATTGACAAATTCCATAAAAAAGGTAAAATAGAAAAAGACAGCGATTTTGACTGCACCGAAAAGATGCTTATGCTTGAATCGGTTAGAGATCCGGGAAATCTCGGCACCATGCTTCGAAGTGCGGCGGCATTCGGGATAGAAAGAGTCATTATGTCGGGCGATTGCGCCGATATATACAATGCTAAGACCATAAGAGCAGCTATGGGAGCTGTTTTTAAGGTGAAGACATTAAGAGTTGAGTCTATACCTGAATCTGTAAAGGCACTCAGAGAGGTTGGCAGAAGAGTATTTGCCACGGCACTCGATAAGGATGCGCTGAAGCTCGGTGATTTTGAGCTGAAGCCCACAGACGTGTTCCTTATAGGAAATGAGGGGCACGGTCTATCCGAGAATGCGATAAAGAGTGCATCGGGAAGCGTATTTATTCCTATGGCGGAGGGTACTGAATCCCTCAACGCCGCTATTGCCGCATCTGTCTGTATGTGGGAAATATCAAAAATATAAGGAAAGGGCAATAGATAATGGCTGATACGATATATTGGATATGGCTTGCCGAATGTCTTGGACCCGGAAGCCGTCATCTTCATTATCTTCTTGATAGATATTCCTCGCCTTATGAAATTTTTAGGGCTGATAGTGAGGAGATCGACCGCCTTGAGCTTGGCAGTCGTGTGATAAACGCTCTTTCAAAGAAGGATATGAGAAACGCTTATGCAATAAACGATCATTGCGTAGCGCATAATATAGGAATTCTGACTTATGACAGCGAGTTCTATCCCTCGAAGCTCAGGCTTATAGCAGATCCGCCCGCAGTGCTTTATTACATAGGCGAGCTGCCGAATATGAACGATAATCTTTCTATCGGTGTCGTCGGTACTCGTACTATGAGCGAATACGGTAAGGCCTCTGCGTACAAAATAGCATATGAGCTTGCGTCTGCCGGCGTTACCGTTGTCAGCGGAATGGCGCTTGGTGTAGACGGTGTTGCGTCGTGCGCTGCGATAATGGGCGGCGGAAAGACTGTTGCCGTGCTCGGCAGCGGAGTTGACGTTGTTTATCCGAAGGAGCACAGAACACTCTATGACAGGATAATTAAAAACGGTGCGGTGATATCCGAATATCCGCCGACGACCGGAGTAAGAGATAATCATTTTCCCGTAAGAAACAGAATAATAAGCGGAATGACGAGCGGTACACTTATTGTTGAATGTGACGTTATAAGCGGCGCTATGATAACCGCCAGAAGGGCAATAGAGCAGGGAAAGGATATTTTCGCTCTGCCCGGTAACCTTGATAATAAAAATTCAAACGGAACGAATATGCTTATCCACGACGGAGCACAGATGGTGCTTGAAACGTCGGATATATTAAAGGCATATGAGTTCTATTACGGCAAGAGTATAAATTATCTCGGATTTAGTATGTCAAGAGGTCATTCGGACCTTGATGAATATGCGCTTTCCGAGATGAAAATTTCTGCGAAGGGCAACGCGTTGTCTTTCGGAAAGAAAAAAGAAAAGCCTCAAAACACGGAAGATGATGAAAACGTTTTAAGACCTCGCAACATCCCGAAAAACAAGAGCGTAAAGGAAATGCCTTCAACGCTTAAAAAGAAGAATAAAAAGCTGAAGGACGAAGAAATATTTGTCCCCGAGGTCCCAAAAAAGAGCACCGAGGAGGAGCTTGCCTCACTAAGTAATGAGGAGCGCGCTATACTTGCCGCAATGCCTGACGACAGAGCGGTTAGCGTTGACGAGCTCTCGTCAACGGGTCTTGAGTGTCAGAACATAATGAGCTCTCTTGCAATGCTTGAGATAGAGGGCATAGTCAGCTCACTTCCGGGCGGACTATACATTAAAAATTAAAAGTTTCACCTTAGAAAGGATATTTATATATGGCAAATCTGGTAATAGTGGAGTCGCCTTCAAAGGCTAATACGATAAAAGGCTATCTTGGCTCAAATTATAAGGTCATTGCGTCAAAAGGGCACGTAAGAGACCTCCCCAAGAGCAGTCTCGGCGTTGATATAGAGAACGGCTTTGAGGCTCACTATATCAATATAAGGGGCAAGGGCGACCTTATAAAAAGCATAAAGAAGGAAGCTAAAAATGCAGGAAAGGTCTTTCTTGCAACCGACCCTGACCGTGAAGGTGAAGCTATATCCTGGCACCTTGCGAATGCCCTTGGTATACCCGTTGAGCAGACTCGCAGAGTCACCTTTAACGAGATAACCAAGAGCGCAATAAAGGCGGCTATAAAGAACCCGAGACAGGTCGATATGAATCTTGTCAACGCACAGCAGACGAGAAGAATACTTGACAGAATCGTCGGTTATAAGCTCAGTCCCCTGCTTTGGAAGAGCATAAAGAGCGGACTCAGCGCAGGAAGAGTGCAGTCTGTTGCTACGAGAATAATAGTTGAGCGTGAGGAAGAGATAAAGGCATTCGTTCCAAGTGAATATTGGACTATAGAGGTGCTTCTCTCAAACGGTGACAGAGCGGTAACAGCACGCTTTATCGGAGATAAGAAGGGCAATATAAAGCTCCAAAACGAGGAACAGACAAATAAAGTGCTCTCCGCACTTGGAAACGGAGAATTCAAGGTTGAGAGTGTAAAGACGTCTGTAAGACGCAAGGCTCCGCAGCCTCCTTTTACTACATCTACTATGCAGCAGGAGGCATCCAAAAAGCTTGGCTTCCAGTCAGCAAGAATAATGAAGGTAGCACAAGAGCTTTATGAGGGTGTCAACATAGGAAGCGAAAATGGCGGTATTCAGGGTCTTATAACCTATATGAGAACCGACTCTCTCCGTGTTTCCGCAGAGGCGGCTGAAGCGGCAAAGAGCTATATCAGCGAGCGCTTCGGTAATAAATATTATCCGAAGACCGCAAGAGTTTATAAGACTCGCTCGGGCGCACAGGACGCACACGAGGCTATAAGACCCTCAAGCGTTGCTATCGAGCCCCAGAAGATAAAGAAATACCTTTCACCCGACCAGTTCAAGCTCTATAAGCTAATCTGGGAGCGCTTTGTTGCGAGCCAGATGGAATCTGCTGAGCTGAATACCGTGGTAGCTGATTTCACCGCAGGCGGATATATATTCCGTTCGAGCGGATATACCGTAACTTTCCCCGGATACATGGCTATGTATGAGGAGAGTGAGGAGGAAAAGAAGCATAACGACGGTGGCGAGGAGATGCAGAATCTCCGCTTGCCCACAATAAATGACGGGGAGAGCTTTAAGGCGGATAAGATAGACCCCGCAAAGCATTTTACCGAGCCTCCGGCAAGATATAACGAAGCGTCTCTTATCAAATTCCTTGAGGAAAAGGGAATCGGTCGTCCTTCTACCTATACTCCTATTATTACAACCATTCTCGCAAGAAATTACGTTGTCCGTGACGGAAAAGCTCTAGTTCCCACACCTCTTGGTGAGGTCACAACAAAGCTTATGAAGGATAAATTCCCTGATATCGTTGACTACAAGTTTACCGCTAATATGGAAGACGATCTTGACGGTATCGAAAAGGGCGAAAGCGATATGCAGAAGATACTTTCCGACTTCTATGAGGATTTCTCGAATGAGCTTGAAAAGGCAGAGGTCACAATAGAGAAGGATAGCTATGAGCTTCCCTCTGAGGAGACTGACATCATCTGCGATAAGTGCGGAAGAAAGATGGTAATAAAGAGCGGTAAGTTCGGTAAGTTCGCCGCTTGTCCCGGATACCCCAAGTGCAGAAATACCAAGCCCCTTGTAGAAAAGGAAGAGGTAAAGGAAGAGAAGAAGGTCGTCGTTGCCGACTTCAAGTGTGAAAAGTGCGGTGCCGATATGGTGCTTCGTAACGGTAGATACGGCAGCTTCTACGCATGCAGCCGATACCCCGAATGTAATTTTACAAAGCAGAAGACAAAGGAGCTTGACGTCGCTTGTCCCAAGTGCGGCGGAAAGATACTCACCAAATACGGACGCAACCGTACGGTATTCTACAGTTGTGAGAACTATCCTAAGTGTGATTTCTCATCCTGGGATATGCCGCTCTCCGAAAAATGTCCCGATTGCGGAAACATCCTTTATCGCAAGAAGGGTAAGGCGCTCGTGGTATGCCACGAGAAGGACTGCGGATATAAGCGTGAGGTGAGTGCAGACGAGGCAAATATCGGAGAAGAGATCGATGGATAAGCCCGTTCTTGAAATTATCGGTGCAGGCCTTGCGGGATGCGAAGCCGCATGGCAGGCTGCAAGGCTTGGCGTGCACGTGCGTCTCTTTGAGATGAAGCCGCAAAAATATACACCTGCCCATCACTCGGAGAGCTTTGCAGAGCTAGTTTGCTCGAACTCTCTGCGCTCTGACAGCACCTCAAACGCAATAGGTCTTCTTAAAGAGGAGATGCGCCGTATGGGGTCGCTTGTAATGGAAGCGGCAGATGCAACGAAGGTGCCGGCAGGATCGGCTCTTGCAGTTGACAGAAAGCTTTTCTCCGAATATATAACCGAAAAGATAAAAAATCATCCCGATATAGAGGTTGTAAGCGAGGAAAGAACGGAAGTGGGTGACGGATATACCGTCATCGCAACAGGTCCTTTGACCTCTGATCCTATGGCTGATTATATAAGAGATGAGCTTGGATGTGATAATCTTCATTTCTTTGATGCGGCGGCACCGATAGTCGATTTTGCATCAATTGATATGAATAAGGCGTTTTTCGCCTCAAGATACGATAAGGGTGACGCAGACTACATCAACTGCCCGATGACACGTGAGCAGTATGATGCGTTTTACGATGCTCTCGTTACTGCAAAGGAAGCAGAGCTTAAGCAGTTTGATAAGGATATGCAAAAGGAGCCTACCGTTTTTGAGGGATGTATGCCCGTTGAGGTGATGGCAAGGAGAGGAAGAGACACTCTTCTTTTCGGCCCTCTTAAGCCTGTCGGACTTATAGATCCGAAAACAGGTAAGGAAGCGTATGCCGTAGTACAGCTGCGTAAAGAAAACGTTGCCGGAACGATGTTTAATCTCGTTGGCTTCCAGACTCACCTTACCTTTGAGGAGCAGAGAAGAGTATTTCGCATGATACCCGGTCTTGAGAACGCAGAGTTCCTTAGATACGGAGTTATGCACAGAAATACTTACCTTAATTCCCCCGGAATGCTTGATGAGCGTTATGCTATGAAGAATAAACCTAACGTATTTTTCGCAGGTCAGATGACGGGCGTTGAGGGATATATAGAATCAGCAGGCTCAGGATTTGTTGCGGGTGTCAATGCGGCACTTGCGGCACTCGGCCATGAGCCGATGATATTTGATACGAAAACTATGATAGGTGCTATGGCTTATTACGTAAGTCACGGCGGTATCAGCTCGTCTTTTCAGCCGATGAATGCCAATTTCGGTATAATTGAACCGCTTGGGTATAGAGTAAAGGGCGGAAAGACGGCAAAGAATGAGGCTCTTGCAGCCCGTTCACTCGAATTGGTTTCTTTAATTAGGCTTTTTGATAACTGACGTTAAAATGCTTAATCCAACTTAAATGGAGAACATAAATGAGAATAATTGTTGATGTAATGGGTGGAGATAATGCTCCCCTTGAGCTCGTAAAAGGTGCGTGTAAGGCGGCGGGTATGTACGAGGCCGAATATACTCTTGTGGGCGACAGATCCGCTATCGAAAAGGTCGCAAGAGAGAATGAGCTTGACATTTCAGCCTTTGAGATAGTTGATGCAAGGGACGTTGTCGAAATGACTGACGACCCGATAACAGCAGTGCGAAAAAAAGGCGAGAGTTCTATGATGGTAGGACTGCATCTACTTGCAGAGGGCAAGGGCGATGCCTTTGTCAGTACGGGTAATACAGGTGCTCTTTTTACCGGTGCATCGCTTATCGTAAGAAAGATAAAGGGAATACAGCGTGCGGGAATTGCGGCTGTCCTTCCTATGAATACTCCTGTGCTTCTTCTTGATTCGGGCGCAAATATAAGTGTTACTGCGGAATATCTCGAGGCCTTTGCTATGATGGGCTCGGTATATATGAATAAGATATTCGGTATAGAAAGTCCAAGGGTAGGACTTCTCAATAACGGAAGCGAAGAGTGCAAGGGCACAGAGCTTCAGATAGAGACCTATAAGCGTCTCTCCGAGAATAAGAATATCAATTTTGTCGGAAATATCGAGGCAAATAAGGTTCCTTTCTCGGTCTGCGACGTTCTTGTTACCGACGGATTTACCGGAAATATCCTGCTTAAGAACATAGAGGGTATGGGAAGGCTTATGATAGACTCTATTAAAGGTCTTTTTCTCTCAAACAGTATGACAAAGGTCTCTGCCCTCCTTGTAAAAAAGCAGCTTAGTGCTATGAAGAAGAAATTTGACACCACAGAGTATGGCGGAGCACCTCTTCTCGGCTTTAAGAAGCCGGTTATAAAGGCACATGGAAATTCAAAAGAGAAGGCGTTTGCAAGCGCAATAAAGCAGGCGTATTTCTTTGCCTCCTCCGGAGTTATCGACGATATAAGCCGTGAAGCAGCAACACTCAGAGAAAAGCGACTTGCCGAAAAGGCTTTAGAAAACGTTCCGTCCCACGCAGCGCTTGAAGGCGACGAGGGAATAAAATAAAAACGAAAGGAAATCGGAAAATGGCTGAACTGCCTTACGATATGAGAGAGCTTCAAAAGGTTCTCGGATATGAATACAATGATATATCGCTTCTCGAGAAGGCGCTCACGCATTCTTCCTATTCAAATGAACTGCGTCTTCGCCATAAGGAGTCGGAATGTAACGAGCGACTTGAATTTCTCGGCGATTCCGTGCTTTCGATAATAGTCAGCGAATATCTTTTTTCCCACTATACACAGCGTCCTGAGGGCGAGCTTACGAGAATGCGTGCGGAGGTTGTATGCGAAAAGGCTCTTTCAAAATTTGCACAGAAGATAGAGCTTGGAAATTATCTGCTTCTCGGTCACGGTGAGGAGAAAAATCACGGCAGAGAGCGTAAGAGTATACTTGCCGATGCTTTTGAAGCGGTCCTTGCATCTATTTACCTTGATGCAGGCAAGGCGGGTAAAAAAATGGTGGCTCGCTTCCTGCTTCCACTCATTATTGAGGAGCTTGAGAGCGCAGAGAGCGACGGGCACAGCAAGGATAATAAGACTCTGCTTCAGCAGATAGTTCAGCAGGTTGAGGGTGAGGTTCTTGAATACGTTACAGTAGACGAGAGTGGTCCCGACCATCAGAAATCATTTACCGTTGAGGCGAGACTTAACAGTAATGTTATCGGCAGAGGAGTAGGTGCTTCAAAGCGTGAGGCGGAGCAAAATGCTGCCTCGGAGGCACTTAAGCTCTTTGGTGAGTAAAAAAGAATAAAACGGGACTGCACCGATATTGGTGCAGTCCCCGTCGTGTTTAATAAGATACGGAAAAAATTCCCGAAAGGAGCTGATTTTGCAGATGGGAACAAAGAAAAAACACGCTAATATTCCAATATTTATACCTCATCTCGGTTGCCCCAATAATTGCGTTTTCTGCAATCAGCGCTCTATATCGGGACACATGAGCTTTGACGAAAATACGGTGCCCTGTGAGATAGAAAGAGCTCTTTCTACCATAGAGTCTATGGGGGATAAGAGAGAGACAGAAATAGCATTTTTCGGAGGTTCTTTTACAGGCATAGATCGTACTCTTATGATATCACTTCTTGAAACCGCTTATTCTTATGTTAAGAGCGGCAGAGCTCGGAGCATAAGACTTTCCACAAGGCCCGATTATATTGATGAGGAGATACTTGAAATACTTAAAAAGTACGGTGTGAGAACTGTCGAGCTCGGACTTCAGAGTATGTCGGAAAAAGTACTTCTTGCTTCAAAAAGAGGGCATTCAAGAGAGCAGGCGGAGAAGGCTTGTATTCTCATAAAAGAATACGGATTTGAGCTTATCGGACAGATGATGATAGGTCTGCCAAGCTCTACAGTTCAGGACGAGATAGAAACAGCCGAGAGGATATGTGCACTCGGTGCTGATGGGGCAAGAGTTTACCCCACGGTGGTTTTTTATGATACCGAGCTTTGTGATATGGCAGAGAGGGGAGACTATGCGCCACTTACGGACGAGGCGGCAGTGTTACGCACGAAAAACGTGCTTGGGATATTTGATAAACACGGTGTGCCTTGTATAAGAGTAGGACTCTGCGCTTCCGAAAATCTTTCGTCGGATGAGAGGGTTTACGGCGGCGCCAATCACAGTGCAATAGGTGAGCTTGCGATGGGGGAGCTTTTCTATGATAAGATGTGCTCTCTTATTGAGAATTTGCCCGACGAGGGTGAGAAAAATATCGTCTTTTATGTTCCCACGGGAGCTACCTCAAAGGCGGTAGGGCAGAAGAAGAAAAATATAAATCGAATCAAAGATAAATATTTTGTAAAAAAACATATAAGAAGTGTTAAAATTCTTGAAAAAAACACACTTTTGGGTTATAATATAAAGATGGAAATTTAAGTCATCGGAGGATAAACCTTTGTATCTAAAATCACTTGAACTTCAGGGCTTCAAATCCTTCCCTGATAAGACTAAACTGACTTTTGAAAACGGTGCGACGGTCATCGTCGGCCCTAACGGAAGCGGAAAATCGAATATCTCCGACGCTATGCGTTGGGTTCTCGGTGAGATATCCTCAAAAAGCCTCAGAGGCTCAAAGATGGAGGACGTTATCTTCGGAGGAGCAGACAGCCGCAGACCTATGGGTTATGCGGAGGTTTCCGTTACCTTTGACAATACGGGAGAGGATGGCGGAAAGCTTGATAGCCCTTATGACGAGGTAACCGTAACAAGACGTTATTACAGAGCGGGCGAGAGCGAATATTTTATTAACCGCAAGCCTGTGCGTCTTAAGGATATCTACGAGCTCTTTATGAATACGGGTATCGGCCGTGACGGTTATTCGATCATCGGTCAGGGTAAGATAGCCGAGATAATCTCGCAGAAGAGCGACGAGCGACGCAGTATATTTGAAGATGCTTCGGGTATAGCTAAATATCGCCATCGCAAGAGCGAGGCGGAGAGAAAGCTGAATGCCACAGAGGACAATATGCTCCGCATAAACGATATACTCTCCGAGCTTGAGGGTAGAGTTGAGCCCTTGCGTAAGGAATCCGAGAAGGCAAAGAAATATCTCGAGCTTTACGATACGAAAAAGAAGGCGGACGTTCAGCTTTGGCTTTACGATACCGAAAAGCTGCGTGGGGATATTACAGCGGCAGAGAGTGCTTTTAAGATGTCCGAGCTTGAGCTTGCAGGGGCTGAGGACAGCCTCGCCGCTCTTGAAGCACAGAGTGACAAGCTCTTTGAGGCTTCACAGTCAAATAAGCTCGAATCCGAGGAGCTTCTCGTTAAGATAAGAGAGCAGACAGATAAGAATCACGACCTTGACAGCGAATACAGAGTCGGTGAAAACAATATAGAGCATACAAAAGAGCTTATTGCTTCCGCAGAAGGAGCTATAAGCAATTCCGAGTCGGCTATTGCCGCTGAAAGCGCAGGTAAGCAGACCCGTGCAGAGCATATAAGCACACTTGAATTGAGTCTTGCCGAGATGCAGGATCTTCACGCTTCAAAGACAGAGGAGCAGAAGGAATGTTCAGAGAAAGCAGAATCTCTTGAAGGAGATATTGCGACCGCTCTTGATGACATCAGAGCACTTGAGGGTGAGAGAGTGGACGTAAGAGTGCGTATGAGCGTTCTTCAGAATGCAAAGACCACCGATACCGACAAAAACACCTCTATACTTGGCGAGATAGCGGAGTATGAGAAGACATCCGCTGAACTTACGAAAAAATGCGCTGTGGCAAAGGAAGCTGTTGATAAGTATATCGCAGAGATAGACAAGATAGATGCAGAGGCAGATAAGCTGTCAGAAAAAACGGTGGCACTTAATGCACGCAGACGAGCACAAAGCGAGGAGCTTTCTTCTGCTACCGTCAAGCGTGATACGATAGCACAGAGAATAGATGCTCTTAAGAGAATGGAGGAGCATTTTGAGGGTTATAACAACTCTGTACGCTTCGTTATGAAGCAGTTTGAGACCGGAAACATAAAAGGAAAGGTCTACGGCCCTCTCTCAAAGCTCATAACCGTTGAAAACAAGTATATAACAGCCATCGAGACTTCCCTTGGTGCAAATCTTCAGAATATAGTCGTTGAGGACGAGGAGACCGCAAAGGCGGCCATCGGTGCACTTAAAAATGCAGGTGCAGGCCGAGCTACCTTCTATCCCGTTACGTCTATGAGGGCTTCTGCTCCCTCGAATGAGGTGCGTGACGCTTCGACTCACAGAGGATATATCGGCACAGCAGACAAGCTCGTTCGCAGTGACGCAAGATTTGGCGAGATAATAGCTTCTCTGCTTGCAAGAACCGTCGTTTTTGATAATATAGACAACGCTTCGTCTATGGCAAAGGCTCTAAGATACAAGGTGAGAGTAGTTACCCTTGACGGTCAGCAGATAAATCCGGGCGGTTCGTTTACGGGCGGTAGTGTGAAGCGTGACAGCGGAATTCTCAGTCGTACGAGCGAGATAGAAAAGCTTGGTGAGGAGCTGACTAAGGCGTCAAAGGATGCCGAAGGCTCAAAGAAGAAGCTCGAGGATATCGACAGAGAGATAAGTAACGCCGAGAATGAGGCATTTTCGCTTGATGACCGCCGTAAGCTCATCCAGACGATGATGAATGCGGAAAATTCCGGCTATGACCAGCTCTCTGCAAAGCTTGACGCAAACAATTCTCTTATCGAGAAGCTGAGAGCCGATTTTGAAACGCTTTCGCAGATGCAGAAACGCTATGAAGAGGACCTTGCAGAGCTGCTTGTAAAGGAAAAAGAGCTCACAGGCAGAATAGACGAGATATCCGAATACAGAACCGAAAAAGAGGTGGAGAAGAATGATATTCTCGACCGAAAGAATGCCCTCGGAGAGGAGCTTACAGAGCTTTATATCTCTATGAGTGAGGCTCGCAAGGATATTGAGACCGAGAAGGAGCTCCTTCTCACGTCTGATGACAGAATTGCGGTACTTGAGAGAGATATTTCCGACGCGAGAGCCCGTATTGAGGAGCTTAATATTACTCTTAAAGCTCACGAAAAGGCACAGCGTGATAACAGAAAGCTTGCAGAAGAGGGTGAAAAGCTTCTTGCAGAGCTTAACTCGGGACGTGCCGAAAAGGAAGCGGGCGGATTTGAGTTTGAAAAGAAGCTGAATGAGATCCGAGTAAAGATCCGTGATAAGAATAACGAAAAGGATCTTATATTCAGAAGCCATACGGCAAATGAAAACAAGCTCGCACAGCTCACAGCAGAGCAGGATAAGCTTTCTTCAAGACTTTGGGACGATTACGAGCTTACCCGTGCGGCGGCACTTGAGCTTGGCTATCCTACGATAACTAACGAACAGAGAGCAGAGGTGTATGCAGTTCAGACCGAATGCCGCAATAAGCTTCGTTCGCTCGGCTCTGTGAACGTCGGTGCTATCGAGGAATATGCCGAGGTCAAGACGAGATACGACTATATGTCGGGTCAGATAAAAGACCTGAATGACGCAAAAACAGAGCTTACCGACATTATAAACAAGCTTGAGAAGGAAATGAAGACAGCCTTCGTTGATGCCTTCAACGCAATAAACGAAAACTTCGGTAAGACCTTCTCCGAGCTCTTTGGCGGCGGAAGCGCAGAGATACTTCTGACAGACCCGGAGAACGTTCTTACAAGCGGTATCGAGATAAAGGCGGCTCCTCCCGGTAAGATAATCAAGAGTCTTATGCAGCTCTCGGGCGGTGAGCAGTCATTCGTTGCTATTGCGCTCTTCTTCGCTATACTTAAGGTCAACCCCACGCCCTTCTGTATCCTCGACGAGATAGAGGCAGCGCTGGACGAGGTAAACGTAGCACGTTTCGGCGAATACATAAAGCGTTACAGCAGCGGAGGAACGCAGTTTATACTTATCACGCACAGAAGAGGAACTATGGAGGTCGCAGACCGTCTGTACGGCGTAACTATGCCTGAGCACGGTATCTCAAAGGTTCTCTCGCTGAACGTTGCGGATATAAAGAAAACGGAAGGAGACGACTGGGATGGGATTTTTGGACAGGCTTAAAAGCGGTCTCTCAAAAACTAAAGAGAATCTTCTCGGACAGATAGACGACCTTGTAAAAAGCTTTGTTCGTGTGGACGAGGATATGCTTGAGGAGCTTGAGGAGCTTCTTATATGCGCAGACGTCAGCGTAGGTAGCGCAGAAGAGATAATCGAAAAGCTCCGTGAGAGCATAAAGGACGGCAGACTTAAAGAAAAAGAAGACGTAATGAATGCGCTTCGCTCGATAATAGAGGAGATGATAGGCGAGGGAGAGCCACTGAAGCTCGACACCACCCCCTCCGTAATTCTTGTTATCGGTGTAAACGGCGCAGGGAAGACGACTTCTATCGGTAAGATATCGAATACTCTTGTTAAATCGGGTAAAAAGGTGGTAGTGGCTGCGGCCGACACATTCCGAGCTGCGGCTATCGACCAGCTCCGCGTCTGGTGTGAGCGCTCTGGTGCCGATATGGTAAGTCAGCAGGAGGGCTCGGACCCTGCGGCTGTCGTTTACGACGCAATAAACTATGCTAAGAGCAAGAAAGCGGACGTTCTTATCGTTGACACTGCCGGAAGACTCCATAATAAGAAAAACCTCATGGATGAACTTGCAAAGATAAACAGAGTCATCGACCGTGAGCTTCCGGGCGCTTCAAGAGAAAACCTGCTCGTGCTTGATGCAACGACAGGTCAAAACGCTATCCTTCAGGCAAAGGAATTTAAGAATGCGGCAGAGATAACGGGTCTGACGCTCAATAAGCTCGACGGTACTGCCAAGGGCGGTATAGTTCTCTCAATAAAGAGCGAGCTTGGTATTCCTGTTAAGTTTATCGGCGTTGGCGAGAAGATAGACGATATGCAGCCCTTCGATGCGGCTGAATTCTCAAAGGCACTTTTTGAATAAGAGGTAAAAATGGAAATAGTTCTTGCTTCAAGAAATAAAAAGAAGATAGCAGAGCTTGAGGTGCTCCTTGCCGAGTCGCTTGGCGGCTCTGTAAAAGTTCTCTCCCTTGATGATATCGGTTTTACGGGCGATATTGAGGAGGATGGAAACAGCTTCGAGGAAAACGCCATGATAAAGGCCAAGGCTGTTGCAGAAAAAGGCTATATAGGTGTTGGAGACGATTCCGGTCTTACTGTAAATGCCCTTGACGGAGCCCCCGGAATATACTCTGCAAGATATGCAGGCGAGCACGGCAACGACGAGCTTAATAACAAAAAGCTCCTTGCGGAGCTTTCTGAAAAGGCTGACCGCTCTGCGGCGTTCGTCAGCGCTGTTGCGTGTGCCTTTCCGAGTGGTGAAAAATTCACGGTGCTTGGTGAATGTCGTGGAGAAATTCTTAGAGAATACCGTGGAGACGGTGGCTTTGGATATGACCCGCTCTTCTATTATCCATCCCTTGGGAAGACTTTTGCGGAGCTTTCGATGGATGAAAAGAACGCTATAAGCCACAGAGGCAAGGCGATGAGAGCGTTTGCTCTTAAATTCGGTGAATATATAAAAAAGACCGATGAATGAAAAATGGCAGGTTGCGGAAAGGTAATATACAAGAATGCTAACAAGTAAACAGAGAGCCGCACTTCGCGGCATGGCTAACGGCCTTGAGCCTATCATGCAGGTAGGTAAGGGCGGTATAGGTGAAAATCTTATAAAGACCGTTTCGGATGCACTTGAGGCAAGAGAGCTCATAAAGATGAAGGTGCTTGATAACAGTGCCGAGAGCGCAAAGAGTGCGGCGGCAGAGCTTGCTGCGGCTACCGATTCGGACGTGGTCTGTGTCGTGGGAACGAAATTCGTTCTCTTTAAGCAGTCCTCAAAGGAAAAAAACAGAAAGATATTTCTTGACTGAAAATGAAGATAGGAATTTACGGCGGTACATTTTCACCGCCTCATATGGGGCATGTCAGAGCAGCAGACGAATTCGTGCGCTCGATGGAGCTTGATAAATTGCTTATAATACCTACCTTTGTTCCTCCGCATAAAACGGAAAGCGAGAGAGTTGAACCCGAGATGCGTCTCGAAATGTGCAGGCTTGCTTTTGTCGGTGAAAAATACGAGATATCCGATATCGAGATAAAGCGAGGCGGCAGAAGCTATACGGCTCTTACACTTGATGAGCTTAGGGAGACGTACCCCGATGACGAGCTTTATCTGCTCTGCGGCACGGATATGATACTTACCTTTGACGAGTGGTACCGTTTTGGAGACATTTTCGATATGTGTACGCTCGTCTACGTTCGCAGAGAGAGCGATGAGGAGACCGAGAAGAAGATAGAAGAAAAAGTTTCCGTTTTTTCGGAACAGTACAATGCGAGAATACGTCATATATCACTGAAGGTCACCGAGCTTTCCTCAAGTGAGATACGCTTACGTATAAAGATGGGCAAGGATATCTCGGAGCTTGTACCAAATGAGGTAAAAGGGTATATTGACACCCACGGACTTTATAAATGAGGTGATAGCAAGGTGTTTAGCGAAAAGGATATTGACTCTCTCAGAGCCGATATATCGGCGAAAATGTCGGGATATAGGTTAAAGCATACTCTCGGTGTTGAGGATATGGCTGTGCGCCTCGGAGAGCTTTATGCACCCGAAAAAATAAATATTTTGCGTGTTGCGGCGCTTCTTCATGACGTAACCAAGGAAAATAGTTTAGAGAAACAGTTGCAAATCTGTGAAAATCTTGGTATAATAATTTCGTCTGCCATGCTAATGGCACCCAAAACTCTTCACGCTGTAACAGCTGCAGCTATTTTGCCGTCGGAATACCCGACCTTTGCTATTCCTGAGGTAATAGATGCCGTAAGGTGGCATACTACGGGCAGGGCGGATATGAGCATATGCGAAAAGCTTATTTATCTTGCAGATTATATTGAAGACAACAGAACGTTTGAGGACTGCGTGCTGTTAAGAGAATATTTCTTTGGTACGGACGTACCGGGGATGTCTGCATCAGAGAGGGAAGAGCACCTTGACAAAACTCTTGTTTTGTCATTTGACCTTACCATAAAACAACTTATATCAGAAGGCACCCCCATAGACGAGCAGACGTGTGCGGCTCGTAATTCCTTACTCAAAAAATTAAAATAACTCCATTGAAATATGACTTCTCTATATAAATAAACAAGCGGGTATGACCCGAGAGGATAGATTGATTAAGATGAGCACAAGAGAAAGAATGGATTTTCCACAGAAAGAAAAAAGAATAGAGACGCTGGTCATCGTTGCATTTACTATCGTTGCACTTGTTATCGGTGCTGTCATAGTTGCAAAGAATTTTTCACCGGCAGAGCCGATAATAGACGACGAGATACCTTTCCATACGGGAGATGTCGAAACGCAGACCGATGACGAAGGAAATAAGGTCGTCCCGAGCGGAACTGAGGAAAAATATATCAGGCGTGAAGGGGTCTATAATTTTCTTTTTGTCGGATACGATAAGGCGGCGGGACTTACCGATGTTATTATGATTGCCCAGTTTGATACCAACACCGGTGCTATAAACATAGTGCAGGTGCCTCGTGACACCTATGCAAGATATAACGAGAGAGGTTCATACCGCAAGATAAACGGTGCACTTTCGTACTACGACAGGGAACTTGCGGATTTTGCATCTTTCCTTGAGATGAATCTTTGTCTGAAGATAGATTATTATGCTTCGGTCAATCTTGTGGCCTTTAGAAATATCGTTGATATCATTGGCGGAGTAGAGATGTATGTTCCGAGAAGGATGTTCTACGACGATCCCGAGCAGGGGCTTTATATAGATCTCTACGAGGGATATCAAACTCTTGATGGAAACAAGGCCGAGCAGTTCGTCAGATTCAGAAGCGGTTACGTCAATGCCGATATCGGCAGAACAGATGCACAGAAGCTGTTTATGACAGCGTTTATGAAGAAGTTTATAAGCGGTATCAGCGTTTCGATGCTCTCGCAGGTCGGTGCACAGGTGCTAAAATACGCTAATACCAATCTTACACTCAATGAGTTTATCTATTTTGCTACCAAGGTGCTTGATATTGATCTTGATAAACTTACTATGATGACTCTCCCCGGTAGTGATGCAAGGGAGTATAAGACGTATGGTACGTGGTATTACGTGCTTAGCCGAAGTGCGATGCTTGATACGATCAATAAATATCTCAACGTCTATGAGAGGGATATCCCCGACTCGATATTTGATCCGAATAAAGTCTTCACTAATCCCGATGCAGATTATATGCTTGAACTCTATAATACAGAGGATCTGCCCGATGTTTACGTAGGAAACGAGGTGGACGAGGATGGAATATACATCCCCGCAAGAAAGGAGCAGCCGTCAGTAGATGCTGATGCTCCAGCCGAGGATACTACAGAAGCGGTGGGTGACACTGAGGATACAGAGCCTGTGGATGAACCTACGGATGAAACAGAAAACAATGATGATGAATATTAAAGAGGAAAATAATATGGAAGAAAATATGAATCTCACCCCTCTTGCAGATGCAGAGCCGAAGGCATTGGCTGACGCAATAGCGGAGATACTTGATAATAAAAAAGGAAAGGACATAAAGGTCATGCCCGTAGCCGATAAAACGGACATTGCAGACTATTTTGTTCTTTGCAGCGGTAACTCTAACACCCATATCCGCACTCTTGCGGATGAGGTGGAATTCCAGGCCGGAGAGCGAGGTCTCGCTCCACTCTCGTATGAGGGCAGAGGCAACGGCTCATGGATACTTCTTGACTATGGAGTAGTTGTCGTTCACGTTTTCAGCCGTGAAGCAAGAGAATTTTACAATCTTGATAAGCTTTATCGCGAGAAAAGACAGGATTCAGAGTCCGCAGAATAAACTTTGACATTATTTATTTATAGGAGCAGAT
>SVUB01000021.1 GCA_015063495.1 Oscillospiraceae bacterium | reverse complement strand
CTACGATGTTGAGAAGTGTTGTTTTTCCGCATCCCGAGGGACCGAGAATTGCGACGAATTCACTTTTTCTGAATTCGATATCGATTCCCTTGAGTGCCTCCACCTTTGTGTCGCCTGCGGGGTAATCCTTTACGATTTGTTTTAAGGTAAGCATACTTTTCCTTTCAATTGTGCAGTCATTTATATTTCTATGAAGTAATTTTATCCTTTTATTATAAACCTTAGATAAACAAAGATAAATTTTTTCGTAAAAAAACGGGAAGTCATAAAAAACTTCCCGTTATTCGGAGCATATGAGCATTTCAATGGCCGAATACCCGTCGCTGAGGTTTGCGGTCTTCAAAATTCGGTCAGCCTCCGTGCACAACTCTATCTTGCGGTAAAGGCGAGGGTAGGAAAGCTTTGCGGAGCTTGCAACGTATAGTTTTGCCTTGTATTCGTTCATTATTTTGGCCTTACCTATGTCTACATAGGTATGACCGTCATCGACAAGACGCTTTACAAGAAGCAGGTCGCAAATCGTTTTGGATATCTCGCCGAAAATAAGGAGAGGGTCGGTGCGCTTGAATCGGAGAAAGTCAAGAACCGAAAGTGCATCGGAGTTTCTGCCCTCCATTATCGCACCTGCAAGTGCAAAGGTGTCAAATTCAGTATCGGCAACCGTTACCTCTCTTATATCCTCTTTCGTTACGGTATCTCTGCCCGAATAGAGAACGTAGGCGCAGAGCTTGTCTATCTCGTTTGCGAGACGATACATTCCACTTCCGCAATATTCGATGAAAAAGGATAGGGCATCGGTACCTATCTTAACTCCGCCGTGCTCAAAATGCTTTAGTGCCCATGTGGCAAGCTTCTGCGGAGTGCTTTTTTCAAAACGGACGGGTACGATGAATTCCGAGAGCTTTCTTATTATACTTGAGGGCTTTGTCATAGAATATCCCTCGTCAATACAGCCCGATGCTACGCATATGATAACGGTGTTGTAATCATATTCATCTAACATGGTGAGTGTGTCACAGAGCTCATCCACCTCGCTCTGGCGCATAGCACCAAAATCAAATCCCGTCAGAGTGATAAGCTTTTTATCCGCCATCATAGGGAGGGGCATCAGCATATCCGCAAGCTTTTCGGGGGAATAATCAAGCATATCGAGCTTCAGAGAGTTAAAAAGCGCAAATGACGGGTCGGGGCAGAGTGTATTTGCGGCAAGTGAGAGAGCGTGAGACTTGAGATAGTCCTCTTCTCCGTAGAAAAGATATGCCGTGCCGAGCTCGCCTTTTAGCTGCTTTCTGAATTCGGCATCGCTTATTATCTGCATCGTCTCACCTCCTTTGTTTATTACAGTATACCACTTTTATCCCTTTCCGTCAACGATTTTTACAAGCAGGAAGCCTCTTTTTGCCTCTTTTTTGCTTTTTTTGGACGAAATCGGGCAGAAATTAAAAAAATATCTTGACAAATGGAAGCAGTACGGGTATAATATAGGATGTCATTGTGTAAAAGCGTAAAAGCAACATTAAAGCAACACGCTTCCGATAAAGAAAATTAAGGAGGTGCAGAAATGCTCAGAACTTACCAGCCTAAGAAGAGACAGAGAAAGAAGGAACACGGCTTCAGAAAGAGAATGAAGACCGCTGACGGCAGAAACGTACTTAAGAGAAGACGTGCCAAGGGCAGAAAGAGACTCACTTACTAATATTGCCCTTCCATCATAAAACCACCGACGCCCGTAACCGGAAGTCGGGGTTTTTGATATTTGACAGAATTTTTATAAAGCGTATATTACTCAAGGAAGAAACAATGACGGAAGCGCCCTCACAAAAGAGGAGGAACTAAAATGAAAAATGTTGCGATAAAGGAACATCATCTTTATTCTAAGGCGTACGCAAAGGGGCAGAAGTGCTCCGGCAAATGTGTCGCCGTATACGTGCTCCGCGATTATGCGGCAAAGCGTTTGATGCTTGCAAATCCCGAGAAAAAGTATCTCAACAGAGTCGGTATAGCCGTTTCCAGAAAATACGGTAAGGCGCACGAGAGAAACCGTGCAAAGCGTATTTTAAGAGAGGCTTACAGAGCTATTGAGAGAGATGAAGCGTTTACCCTTAAAAAAGGATTTCTCGTGGTGCTTGCAGTACGTGACGCTTGCAAGGGAGCGAAGACTCCCGAGGTCGAGGCGGAGATGAGGAGAGCTCTCACAAGGCTTGATATGCTTATTAAGAGAGAATCCGACGGAGATGCTCCGAAATGAAGTATATTTGTATTTGGCTCTTGCGTTTTTACAGGAAATTTATCTCGTCGCTTAAACGAAACCCGTCCTGCAGGTTTACACCGACCTGCTCGAGCTATGCTATTGAAGCATTTGAGAAAAGAGGCTTTTTTGTGGGACTTGCTCTCACGGTGTGGAGAGTTCTTCGATGCAATCCGTATTGCGCCGGAGGATATGATCCCGTGCCCGAGAAGAAGGACTGCAAAAACAAACGGGAAAAGTGAGATATTTTTTGCCCACGGGGCTCTGACAAGAAAATTCTAAAAGGACGTGATTAAAATTATCGATTCGATTCTTACCTGGATAGGCCAGGGACTCAGATGGTTCGAATCCTTTACAGGCAGTTACGTTGTGGCACTTCTTATATTTGCCGTCATCGTTGAGATACTGTTCCTGCCATTTGCTATAAAGCAACAGAAAAATCAGATAAGACAGGCAAAGCTGCGCCCGAAGGAAATGGCTATACGCAATAAGTACAAGGGCCGCGATGACCAGGTCACAAGACAGAAGATGCAGCAGGAGATAACGGAATTTTACCAGAAGGAGAATTTCAATCCTGCAAGCGGATGCCTTCCGCTTCTTATTCAGCTTCCCATTATTATGGCGCTCTACCAGATAGTAATCGACCCGCTTAAGTACGTTGTAGGTCTTAAGGGCGCACAGATAAGCGAGATAGCTGAGATAATAAAGAGCACAAAAGGCATTGAAAATCTACACACATCGCAGACAATTCCGTTTATTACCTATATAAAGGAGCTTGGCCTTGATGCCTTCAGCTCTGTTGAAGGCTTCCTTGATAAGGTTCCTACTCTTGATTCTCTTCCGAACTTCAACGTTTTCGGAGATTTTAACCTTGGCCTTATGCCTAAGGATGAGGGCCTTAGCTGGCTTCTTCTCGTTCCCGTTCTCGTATTCGTATTCCAGTTTGCAAGCACTAAGCTGATGCGTAAGTTTACCTACCAGGCACCCTCTGCGCAGGATGCAAATATGGGTTGTTCAAATACTGTCATGGATATCACCATGCCTCTTATGACCACATATTTTGCATATATCATGCCCGGTGCTGTCGGCATTTATTGGGTAGCAAAGAATATTATCACCTTTATAAAGCAGGTCATTCTTGCAAAGCTTATGCCGATGCCTGTATTTACCGAAGAGGACTATAAGGCGGCAGAGAGAGAGCTTAATGCAAAACAGCCCAAGAAGTCAAAGACAAGCGGTACAGGTTCTCCGAGCGGTAAGTACGTTCGCTCGCTTCACCATATAGACGATGAAGATTTTGAGGACACCCGCGAGAGAGCTCTTGCGGCAAAGGCTGCGGCTGAAAAGGCTGCTGAGCAGGAGAAAAAGGAAAAGGCGGCAAAAAAGACCGGCATTTCTGCAGCACCGCTCAAGAAGGACGAGCCCGAAGAGGCAGAAAAGTCCGAAAATGAAGAAAATAATTAAACAATTGGAGTTATAGAATCGTGAAAAAGGAAATAACAGTTAGTGCCAAAACTCTTGAAGAGGCACTGGAGAAGGCAGTGGCAGAGCTTGGTGCACCGAGCGTAGATGCCATTGAATATAAGGTAGTTGAGGAAGCAAAGAAGGGCTTTCTCGGTATAGGCGGTACGCTCGCAAAAATAGAGGCTTCATACGATGAGGCAGGTGCGGGTAAGGCTGCGGCTGTCGCATTTATCAAGAAGCTCGTTGAGGATATGAAGCTTGATGCAACCGTTACAGTTCGCGATGGGGATAACGATAATACTATTATCAGCATCGACGGTGAGAGCGCAGGCGTGCTTATAGGCCACCACGGTGACACACTCGATTCCCTCCAGTATCTTGCAAATCTTGCAGCAAACAAGAAGATAGACGGTGAAAAGCCCGACTATTGCAAGATAACCGTTGATATCGAGAACTACAGAGCAAAGAGAGAGGAGACCTTACGCACACTCGCACGTCATATGGCAAGCAAGGTAGTTCGTTACAAGAAGAGCGTTATGCTCGAGCCTATGAATCCCTATGAGAGACGCATCATCCATTCCGAGATACAGGGAATTGCGGGCGTTTCCACAAATTCTATCGGCTCAGAGAACAACCGCAAGATAGTTATCTATCTTGATGACAAAAAATCCGGCGACGCAGAATAACTACAAGAAACGGAACGGACACAGGCGTCCGTTCCGTTTTCTGAAAACGCCTGAGAGGGACTTAATATGAAGATTTTTGATACTATTGCGGCAATATCCACGCCGAGAGGCAAGGGTGGCGTTGCTATGATAAGAATAAGCGGGGGGCGAGCACTTGAGTATGCTTCGGCCGTGTTCTCACCGAAAAACGGCGTTCTGCTTTCGGATATAGAGTCAAGGCATGCCGTTTACGGTGATATAAGGGAACGGGATGCTGCGGGAAACGAGACTGTCATCGACGACGGCATTGCCACCGTATACCGTGCCCCGAATTCTTTTACAGGCGAGGATACCGTCGAGATATGCTGTCACGGTGGAGTGCTCGTTACAGAGAGCGTTCTTTCCGCTTGCCTTGCGGCAGGCTGCAGACAGGCAGAGGCGGGCGAATTTACACGCAGAGCCTTTATTTCGGGCAGAATGAGTCTCAGCCAAGCAGAGGACCTTGGTGCTCTCCTTGAGGCAAAGACACACAGTCAGATGCTTCTCTCCCGTTCGGGTCTTGACGGATATCTTACAAGAGATATAAGGGGAGTTTACGAGGACCTGCGCGAAATTCTTTCAAGCGTCTACGCAAAGATAGATTTTCCCGATGAGGATCTGAGCTCGCTAAATGAATCGGAGATGCGCATAAGAGTAGAGAGAGCAGAGGAAAAGCTCGCCGCTCTTGAGAGAACATACAAAGCAGGCCACGCTGTGCGTGAGGGTGTAAAAACCGTCATTTGCGGACGAACAAATGCGGGTAAAAGCTCGCTTTATAACAGTATCCTCGGCAGAGATGCGGCGATAGTTACGAGCATTGAGGGTACGACACGTGACGTCCTTGAGCAGACTGCTTCGCTTGGCAAGGTCACCCTGCTTCTCTGCGATACGGCAGGTTTGCGTGATACTGAGGACGAGGTCGAGAGCATAGGAATAGAGCGCACGAGACGTGCAATAGAGGATGCGGAGCTGATCTTTGCGGTTTTCGACGTTTCAAGAGACCTCTCCGACGAGGACAGATTTCTTCTTGATGATATTTCCTCACTCCCCGGTGCGGTAGTTGCTATCCTTAATAAATGCGATATTGAGGAAAACGCTGTAACGGTAAAGGAGATAAGCGAGAGGATAGACCGATGCGTAAAAATATCGGCAAAGATGGGTGATGGAATGGAGCAGCTCCGTGAGACGGTAGAGGATCTCTTTGACTGCGGTGAAATAGACCTTCGTACAGATTCGATAGTTACAAGCGCACGTCAGAGAGCATCGATCCTTCGTGCGATAGAGTCGCTTGGATCTGCCCGTGCAGCACTTCTTGCGGGGGTCACAGTTGATATCTGCGGCACCGATATTGAGTGTGCAATGTCTGCCCTTGCCGAGATAGACGGCAGGGAAGTGACCGAGGATATCGTGTCCGAAATCTTTTCTCATTTTTGCGTAGGAAAGTAAAATGGGTTTAATATTTATAAATCGGATTTGTGCTTTTTTAGACTTCTAAAGACAGATTTGTGCAAAGTGAGGAAAATGAATTATTTTCAGAAAAGGCTTGACAAGAAAAAACAAAGTTTTCAACACACCGTTTTTGCTTTTTTAAGTGAAAAACCCTTATTTTAATGGGGTTTTACACAATTTCCACGGAGTTTTCCACGCTTTTGTGTGAAAAAGAGGATTTTCCACATTTTCGGATGCTATTGTGGAAAACGCCAAAAAACACCGAAAAACGGCAAAAAAATAATTTAGCGAGGGCATTGAAATGAGGCCGCGTATATACGTGGACTCAAATTTGTGCTCTCGCTTTTTTGCACATAAGAAAATATTAATTTTTGTGCATATGTGACAAACTTTTTCAAATAAACAAAAAGACTATTGACATTTGTTACAATAGCTGATATAATAAAGGTGAAAAAAGAGAAGTCAAAAGAAAGGCAGCTCGAATAGGGAGGGATGTAAAGCAATGATTTGCAGACGCCTTACACAAACCCACACCAAAACCCAATAAGAAAAGGAGACAAACCCCATGTACTGATTAGCTTGCCAAAGAAAAGTTCCCTTAAGGAGTGATGATCATGTTAAAAGTACGTATCTACACCCGGAGAACAGCTTGACAAGGAGAAAGGCCAATGAACAATTGATTTTCGATGATGATAGCGAACTGAATAGTATTTTGATGCAAGATGATTTGATGAAGTTAGGTGTATTTTAATGACAAACACACGGTTTATACTGATGAAAAAGACCAAAACATCTTGAAATGGGAGCTACTCCAATGGAAATCTGAATTTTTATAGAATAATTAGTTTGAGGATTTGAAATATAGATGGGGAGGACTGCGAAAGTCCTCCCTTTTTGTGTGTCCAAATAATCCTACTTGAAAAATTCATAAAAATGGTGTATCATATAGGAGGAAAGGGGGGGTGAGATATGAATTATCCTTGGCAGGTAGGTAAGATATTTGAGATTTTCGAGAAAAACGGATTTGAGTCTTATATCGTCGGCGGATGTCTTAGAAATATGCTGATGGGAAAAGAGCCGAACGACTGGGATATGACGACGTCCGCTCTCCCGAAAGAAACACTCGAAATATTTTCTTCTCTCGGTTATCACGTTATTGAGACGGGTATGAAGCACGGAACTGTGACGGTAATGATCGATGGACTTCCGATAGAGATAACTACCTTCAGAATAGACGGAGAATATTCCGATTCCCGTCACCCCGATAAGGTCACCTTCACCCGCTCACTCACTGAAGATCTTGCAAGAAGAGATTTTACCGTGAATGCAATGGCTTATAGCGATAAGACAGGGCTCGTTGACCTTTATGGCGGAAAAGAAGACCTTAACGCAGGACTTCTCCGATGTGTAGGAGATCCGGAGCTGAGATTTAGTGAGGATGCACTCCGTATCCTCCGTGCTTTCCGCTTTGCATCAGAGCATGGCTTTTCTATTGAGGGTGAGACGAGGAAGGCGATAATAAAACAGCGAGACGGACTTCGTGCCATTTCACGTGAGCGCATATGCTCTGAGCTTTTGCGCACGCTTATGGGAGAGTTTGCGGAATCTGCTGTGAGTGAGATAGTCGCCTTATCGCTGATGCCTTGTATTTTTGAGGGATACTGCGACGATTTTGCACCGCCATCGGGTGTTATTGGTACTCTTCCTTTGCGCTTTCCGACAAGACTTGCCGCCCTTATCTGCAATTTCGAGGACGAGTCTTGTGACAGAGCAATTTCATCCCTTAAAATGAGTAACGCAGATAAAACAGCTGTAAAGGGTCTGCTTTCTGCCGTGCGTTTTTTAGAAGGAAAAGGATTTGATGGAATTATAACTGCACGCAGGTTTATACAGCGATACGGCGATTGCGTCTCTGATGCGGTACTGCTTGCCCAGCTTCTCGGTGCTGACGTGGAAGAAGCAAAAAAGCATCTTGAAGAAGCGGAAAAGACTGTTTTTCCGCACAAGATATCAGAGCTCGATATTGGTGGCTCTGACATAATGGAGCTCGGTGTAAGCGGAAAGGGAACGGGAGAGGTGCTTTCCTTCCTTTTCGAGAGAGCCACCGAGGACCCGGCTCTCAATGAGCGCTCGACACTCATAATACTTGCGAAAAAATATATTTTGGAGAATTTGAAATGAGTATATCAACTATTGAGGAGATAAGGAATACAACGGGGAGAATAATCGGTGTCGATTTCGGTGACGTAAGAACAGGAGTTGCCGTGTCAGATGCGGGGAGATTTCTCTCGTCGGGTATCGGATATATAAAGGTAGGGGGACTGCACAAAACGGCAGAGAAGATAGCCGAGATAGCGGCAGAGCAGGGGGCGGTCGCTGTTGTCGTCGGATGTCCTGTCAATATGAACGGCACAGAAGGTCCGAGGGCCGAGCGCTGTCGGAGCTTTGCTTCGGAGGTGGCTGAGCTTTCCTCACTGCCGGTTGCTATGATGGACGAGAGAATGACAACTATGGCGGCATCAAGGTTCCTCAATGAAACTAACACGAGAGGAAGCAAGCGCAAGACTGTTATCGACACTCTTTCCGCTCAGATAATACTCCAGAATTTCCTTGACAGGTTAAAGAATATGTAAAAAAGAAGCTCACAAACGTGAGCTTCTTTTTTATCTTCTTCTGCGGCGTCCGCGGCCGGGTTTTGTGCGGTAAAATGCCGTTCCGAAAATATAGACTATGAATAGGACGGCAAACGTCACGACTGTTATTACAAACGGCCTTGACGTAGTAAAATCACGTATGCGTTTCATTGCAAAGAGAAATTCACTGCGCTCAACCTTGTTCATCGTGATAAGATCAACGCTTCCAAGCGGTTCGTCGTCAAGATAGACTGTAATGAAGCCTGCTACCTGTCCTTCCTCTACCGGCGCTTCAAGCTTTGGTGCGATCACCTTATGCTTGTAGGTCAGATCTTTTTCGGGGTCTACCTCAAGCGGAAGAAAAACGGTAAGTGAGCTTGCAGGGCGCAGCGTAACGTAATCAACGTCCTCGGAAAGCTCTACTCCAACCTCGCAAACAAGGCGGTCATCCGTAAGCACGTTTACGTACCCGTACGAGGAATACGCCCAGTCGATAAGACTGTTTGCAATAGTGTAGGAAAGAACGTCCTCGCCTCTCTCCTCAGCTCCCATAACAACGCAGATGTAGGTCTGCCCGTCCTTCTCGGTACAGGTTGCAAGACAGTACCCGCCCTGCGAGGTGGAGCCGGAATTAAGTCCCTGCATATCTGTTGTAATATTTGGTCTCGGAATATCTTGATATCAGAAAATTCTTGTTATATACGTTCCTTGCGTCGCTCATATTCGTCTCGGGCATCTGGTATCTGCTCTCCGAGGTTATCTGAACGAAAAGAGAGTTCTCCGAGGCTGCCTTTGCGATAAGAAAGGTATCATAAGCCGTTGTCAGCATTGCGGGGTCATGCAGGCCCGAAACGTTTGTATAATGGGTGTCAAGAGCGCCGAGCTCCTCGGCTTTTTTATTCATAAGTGCGGTGAAGTCTTCTATGCTTCCCGCCACGGTAAAAGCAAGAACTGCCGCCGCATCGTTTGCACCGCCACAGAGCGTGGCGTAAAGCATATCGGCAATGCTGACCTTTTCACCCGCTTTGAGTTTGATGTTATTGCCGCTGACTCCCTTTAACATATTCTCGGTCACGGTCACCTTCTCGGTAAGGCGCCCCGAGAGGGCATCTATTGCGACAAGGCCGGTCATTATCTTTGTGGTTGAGGTCGGATATACGGGAAGGGTGGCGTCCTTCTCCGCCATAACGGTCTTTTGCTCGACGTTATATAGATAAACGGATTTCGCTCCGCTCATATCGGGCAGGGGAGGTACGGCAAGAACAGAGAGTGCAAGAAGCACAGAAAAGACTGCTATGCAGATAAGTGCAAACAGTATTTTTTTAGCGTGCGACATTTTAATCCCTCTTTTCTATGCGTTTTATCCGTTTTTCTTAAAATATTCCCGTGCCGCAAGCACGTCGCCTGTAATAGCTTCCATTAGCTCGTCTTCCGTTGCAAACCTTTTCTCATCGCGGATCCTGTGGAGAAGCTCGGTTCTTATTTTCTTTCCGTAAAGCTCGCCGTCAAAGTCCAGAAGATGAGTTTCACAGTTTGTTTTTCCGATCTCTTCGACTGTAGGACGTTTACCGATGTTGGTAACCGCCGGATATCTAACTCCGTCAACTACTGCCAAGGAAACGTATATGCCCCTCTTTGGAATAAGCGATTTCTGGGAAAAATTCTGGTTTATAGTCGGGATACCGAGGCGTCTGCCCAGCTCCTTGCCGTGCACAACCTCTCCCTCGACTGAAAAGGCGTGTCCGAGAAGCGAATTTGCCTTCTCTATCTCACCGTTTGATACAAGATCTCTTATTCTGCTTGAGCTTATCGGGACACCGTCGTCTGTAGTGACAGCGTCAATTACAAGTGCATCATCCCCGAAAAAGGCCTTCAGAGTTTGGGAATCCCCCTTGCCTCCCTTGCCGAATTTGAAATTAAATCCGCAAATTATCGAGTGGCATTTACATTCGGTGCGCAGAAATGAGACAAAATCTTCTTTTTCCATATTACAGAGATTGGCAAAATCTGCTATTACGGCATAATCTGCGCCAAGCTCCGCCATTACCTCAAGCTTTCTGTCAAGGGTGCAAATATGAGGCGGTGGAGAGCTCATAAGAAAATCTGCCGGTGGCGCAGAAAAACAGAAAACGCCACTTAAGACGTTTTCTCCTTTTGTTCTGAGTTTTTTCGATATCTCTACCGCAGCAGAGACAAGTCGCTTATGCCCCAGATGCACACCGTCAAAATTTCCTATAGCGAGTGCAAGAGAGGACGGAATTTCTTTCGTTTCCTTACCGCTTTTTAGGTTTATAAATGTCAAAATACCGGAGAGTGACATTTTATTAGACTCCCAGATAATCCTTTACCAGTTCGTTTAGCAGCTCGTCTCTGTCTATTTTGCGGATGAGACTTCTCGCTCCCTTGTGGTTTGTGATATATGTCGGGTCTTCCGAGAGAAGATAGCCGACTATCTGATTTATGGGGTTGTAACCCTTTTCACTCATAGCATCATAAACACTGCGAAGAAGAGCTTTTGTGGATTCTTCCTTTTCATGAGGGATGTCAAAGACCATCGTTCTGACGCCCATATCCTGTTTCTTTTCCATGCTTTATAACCTGCTTTCCGTGAGCGGAAAACTCCTTTCCGTGATTATTTTTAACATAAAAGTGTTATGTTAATTTGATTATAAAGTATTTTTCTATCATTTTCAAGAGGAAAATATTATTTGTAATATAATTTTAATAATTACACCTACAAAAGGTAAAAAATACTTGACAAGGTGCGGGGTGTGTGTTATAATGAGTGAACGTGAATATGAGGTATCGCTCATTATGCGGTGATGCCACGGGGTGCTTTTTCGCGTGGCAGAGTAAAAGAATGATCGGGGTGTGGCACAGTTTGGTAGTGCGCTTGGTTCGGGACCAAGAGGCCGCAGGTTCGAATCCTGTCACTCCGACCAAATGTCAAAAGAGGGATGCAACGCATCCCTCTTTTCTCGTTGGCCTTATGTGACGGTGAGAATTTGCCTTTGCGCCGACAGCTATTTTCGTACTCTTGACAGTGAATCGGCAAAAGCATTGTTTTTCGCTTGGAATGATCCGCTTTGCCGCGCACTTGATTGCTTGCCTCTGAATGAAAACGGCATCTTATATAACGATACGACTCCGCCTCATTCTCCATATGGCTTCACCGATACGATAGCAAAAACGGGGCTGCTTTGCTTTGAAACACTACTTGTCTGGCGTGCTATAAAAGCTTTGATTTATTGGTCTGAGAAGTGTGGTATCCCCTGCGAAAAGTATATTGCGATTTCTAAATCTATTGAGAGATGCTTTGAGGATATCTTCCTTGGAGATAACGGCATGCTAATAGCTGCAACAAATGATTGCAGACAGACCGACATATGGGCATCATGCTTTGCGTTAAGCATTGGTTTTCCTCTTACTAAAACAACTGCCGGCGGAATAAGAAAATGGCTTGCAGACAACTATGACTCGGTCGTTTGTGAGGGACAGATAAGACATCTTCCGGCGGGAGAATACTGGGAGCGTACGTTTGTTCCGGTCGAAAAAGAAACCTATCAAAACGGTGCTTTTTGGGCTACTGCGACCGGTTGGTTTGCCGATGCTATTGCACCGCACGATATGGGACTTGCCCAAAAGACGCTTAACGATGTGATAGAATATTTTGAGAAAAACGGCATATTTGAGTGTATAAACGGAGAATATCGCAAGCTGGATACATACGTTGCAAGCGCCTGTGCTGTGTACGGTGCGTGCAAACGCTTTAGGCTTGTTTAAAATCAGATTCTAATAAACACGGGGGACAAAAAATGTACGAAAAGGTCTTCAGATGTGAGGGTATCGCTCAGTACCCACATTCGGCAGGGGGTATCTTGTAAGTGAGTATTCAAAGGACGAAAATTCGCATATTGCAGAATATTCCGACGTAGGCGCAGGGGCATACGAGGAATATATGGGAAAGCTTGCACAGGCCTCATTTGCCGTGCGCAACGAATATTCCCTTGATAAAAACCGCTATGCCCTCTGCGACGGGGAAAAGGCAACTGTATACGTAGCATACAGCGCAAAGGCGAATACGGTTCGCCTTTACATAGAGGAGAAGGACTCGACCGCATACCACGAAAGAAATACGGGTGCGGCAGAGAAGGGCGTTCCTGATTTTTAGCAGCTTCCGGTGGATAATAAAACGTCGATTGAGAACGGTGCTATGCGTTACGTTTTCCGCCTTACCGACGGCACCTTTATGATTATCGACGGCGGATACATGACGGATTCAGATGCTGAGTCACTTTATAAATTCCTTAAGGAAAACACGCCCGATGGTCAGCAGACTGTCATTTCAGCGTGGTTCTTCACACATCTCCACTATGATCACTACGGAACCGTGATCAATTTCTCAAAGCTTTACGCTGACGAGATACCGGTAAAAGCGTTCTATTATCATTTTGATCCGAGTGAGGTTACAAAGTGGGACCTTGTGGGGGCAATGGCAAGATGGAAGGATGCAGTCCACTACTGCAAGCTCCATACAGGCATGGAATTTGAGCTTCCCGGTCTTAAGGTTAACGTTATTCAGACTCAGGAGGACCTTTATCGCTCATTCCTGCGAACTATAACGACGCAAGTATGGTATTCCGTATAACTGTGGGAGAGCAGAGGATCCTCTTCCTTGGTGACAGTGAAGTAATGGCCAATGGCTGTATGCTCAAGTATCAGAGTGGCGAGACGCTCAAGAGCGATATCGTGCAGTACTCACATCACGGCTATCTCGGATGTTCGAAGGAATTTTACGATAAGGCTTGTCCCCATACGATCCTCTGGCCTGCATTCCTTGCATATTCTCTTATTGCTGAGACAGGCAATACCGATTTCCTTGAGGACCACGTTCCGTTCCTCTCGGAGGACGGTTGGAGCGCAGGTGAGGATGCAACGGTTTGGGAGCATCTCCAGGCTTCTGTAAAGTTCACCGAGTCTCACCTTGGTGAGCACGGACTCCCCCTCACACTCACAGGTGACTGGAACGATATTATCGGTAAGTTCTCGAGAGGCGGTAAGGGTGAATCTGTATTTGCGGCACAGCAGTATGTTGTTTGCCTTAACTATATGATAGAGATCGCTGAATTTATCGGTAAGACCGAGGATGCTGAATTCTTTAAGGATTGTAAGGCAAGAATGACAGCAAATATCGTTAAACACGCTTGGAACGGCAAGTGGTGGTATCGCTGCTTCAATGATGACGGCAAGCCGATAGGTAGTGAGAGCGACGAGTTCGGTAAGATCTGGATAAACTCCCAGACTTGGGCACTCTTAAGTGGTGTTGGTTCGCCCGAGCAGAAGAGAGCCGGTCTTGATGCTGTAAACAAGCTCCTTGATACAGGCACAGGACTTATGAAGCTCTGGCCCGGATTTGAGACCTGGCCCTACATCGCAGACCCCTTCAGCGGATATAACCCCGGTAACGGTGAAAACGGCGCAGTATTCTGCCACGCTCACACTTGGGCTGTTGTTGCTGAGGCAATAGATGGCAACTCCGAGCTTGCTTGGAAGTACTATACAGACCTTCTTGCAGATAACATCATCTCGAAGATAGGCGTTGAGCGCTATAAGGCAGAGCCTTACGCTTGGTGCAGTAACATAGTTGGTCATCCTAACTCAAAGCAGGGCTGGGGTAACGTAACACACATCACAGGTGCGACCGCTTGGATGAATATTGCTGCAACGCAGTACCTGCTTGGTGTTCGTCCCGTGCTTGGCGGTGTTCTCTTTGATCCTTGCGTTCCTGCAGATTGGAACGATTTCAAGGTGAAGCGTGAATTCAGAGGTATCAAGCTGAATATCACATATAAGAACCCCGATCACAAGGAAAAGGGCGCATCATCTATCGAATTCTGCGGAAAGAAGATAGACGGAAATCTCCTGCCTTACGATGCTATCAAGGACCTTAAGGAAGTTGATATCGTAGTTACGATGTAATATTAAAAACAAAACTCCGCCCGATATTCTCGGGCGGAGTTTTTCTTTCCTTATTATCGTTTGCGAAAAATATAAAACTAAAAAAGCTTGGCTCAAAAGAGCCAAGCTTTTTAAATTTTAATCGTTGTAGATGGGGAACTTTTCGCAGAGCGCCATGACCTCGGCGGTGATGGTGTCTTTCTTTGCGTCAAAGTCGGTGATAACTTCCTTTATCCATCTTGCGATGAGCTTCATCTCGTCCTCACCGAAGCCACGGGAGGTAACTGCGGGAGTGCCGATGCGAAGACCGCTTGTGATGAAAGGACTTTCGGGGTCGTCGGGAATAGCATTCTTGTTTGCGGTAATGTGTACCTCATCAAGGCGATGCTCAAGCTCCTTGCCCGTTATGCCTGTTCCGCGAAGGTCAAGAAGCATAAGATGATTATCGGTACCGCCCGAAACGAGCTTAATGCCGTTTGCAAGAAGCTCTTGTGCAAGAACCCTTGCATTTTTTACTATCTGCTGCTGATAAGCCTTGAATTCGTCGGTAAGAGCCTCGCCGAAGGCAACTGCCTTTGCGGCGATGATGTGCATAAGAGGTCCGCCCTGAGTTCCGGGGAATATTGCCTTGTCGATAGCCTTTGCGTGCTCCTCACGGCAGAGTATCAAGCCTCCTCTGGGACCACGGAGAGTCTTGTGAGTGGTGGTTGTAACTACGTCAGCGTAGGGAACGGGGCTTGGATGAACTCCTGCGGCAACAAGACCTGCGATATGCGCCATATCTACCATGAAATATGCTCCAACCTTGTCTGCTATCTCACGGAAACGCTTGAAATCAATAACTCTGGGATATGCGGAAGCACCTGCAAGAATGAGCTTCGGCTTGCATTCGAGGGCAAGGCGCTCAACCTCGTCATAATCTATCGTCTGTGTTTCGGAGGAAACGCCGTAAGGAACTATATTGAAGTACTTACCCGAAATATTTACGGGTGAGCCGTGGGAAAGGTGACCGCCGTGAGCAAGGTTCATCGAAAGAACCGTATCACCGGGGTTAAGGAGTGCGAAAAACACCGCAAGATTTGCGCTCGCACCGCAGTGAGGCTGAACGTTTGCATGCTCTGCACCGAATATCTGCTTTGCACGCTCGCGGGCAATATTCTCTACCTCGTCAACGTAAACGCAGCCGCCGTAGTATCTCTTACCCGGATAACCCTCTGCGTATTTATTGGTCAGAACTCCGCCTGCGGCAAGAAGAACTGCCTTTGAAACGATATTCTCGGATGCGATAAGCTCGATATTGTGTCTCTGTCTGCTAAGCTCTCTGTCGCACGCTGCGGCAACTTCGCTGTCGTAATTTTTAAGTTCCTCAAAAAACATTTTAAGACCTCCGTTAATTTGAAAAATAATCAAAGTTATTATATCACATTCCCCCTGTTTTGTCAACGCATTTTAGCGTGTATTCTTAATATAATATGAGATACCTTGACAAAAAAGGAGGAAGGATATATAATATTAACGTATTTCAATAAAGACCGAAAGGCACTAAAATGAATAAAGAAGATAAAAAATTACGAGGGATACTTTATCTTTCGCCCTATAAGACTTTATTTATAACGGTTCTCGTCGCTCTTGGGGTGACGTTTTTTACCGAGATAACTAACCGACGTTCACTTATTGAGGCAATAGTATTTGCTTTTACAAAGCCACACCTATTTATTTTTAATCTGTTTATTATATTCTTTGTCCTCTCCTTCTCGCTCCTTTTCAAAAAACGAAAGGTCTGGCTGATATTTTTAAGTACGCTGTGGGTGGCCTTTGGCGTAACGGATTTCATAATGCGTAGCTTCAGAGTCACACCGTTTGCGGCGACAGACTTTGCGCTCCTTGAATCGGTTTGGGGAATAATGTTCCTCTATCTTTCCGTCTGGCAGATGATACTTATTGCCGCAGCTATTCTTGCGGCGATAGCGGGTATAATCGTGCTTGCGGTAAAGATGAGAAAGGAAAAGGTCGATTTTAAGATAGCCGCCTGCTCGATAGCTGCCTCTGCAATTCTCGTTTTCGGAATTTCATCCGTATATCACCAGGTCGGAGTTATCCCGGACCATTTCGGAAATCTGCCGGATGCATATGACGGCTACGGCTTTGCCTACTGTTATACGATAGGCCTTTTTGACAGAGGTATAGACGAGCCGGATGATTACAGCAAGGAAAACGTTGAAGATATTCTTAATTCCATCGGCGCATCTGCCGAAAAAGATAACGAGACAAAACCTAATATCATTTTTCTCCAGCTTGAGTCGTTTTTTGACGTAAATTATATAAACGGAGTCACTTTCTCTGAGAATCCTGTGCCTAATTTTACTGCGCTCAAAGAAAAATACTCAAACGGTTTTCTCAGTGTTCCGTCGATAGGCTCGGGAACGGCAAATACCGAATTTGAAGTGCTTAGCGGTATGAGCCTTGATTTTTTTGGTACTGCAGAGTACCCTTATAAGACTATTTTGCAGAATTCCACCTGTGAGACAATAGCATACAACCTTAAGGAGCAAGGCTATACTGCCCATGCTATTCATAATCATACGGGAACCTTTTATGACCGTAACACGGTGTATGCAAATCTCGGGTTTGACACATTTACCTCGCTTGAATATATGCAGGGTACTGAGCAAAACGAGATAGGTTGGGCAAAGGATGCCGTCCTTACGGGCGAAATACTGAAATCTATTGATTCTACGGCAGGACAGGATTTCGTCTATGCTATATCGGTTCAGGCGCACGGCCGTTATCCCCGAGAACCCCTTGGGACCGCTGAGCGCATCAAGGTCTACGGTATAGATTACGCAGGACTTAATGTGGCATATGAATATTTTGTCAGTCAGCTGTATGAAACCGATGCTTTTGTCGGAGACCTCATTTCCGCACTTGCGGAGCGAAGCGAGCCTTATATCGTAGTAATGTTCGGTGACCACCTGCCAAGTCTGGATATTACAGAGGAGCAGCTGAGGGCGGGAGACCTGTATGATACCGAATACGTTATCTGGTCGAATATAGGCATAGAACGTCAGGTGAAGGATCTTGAAACCTATCAGCTTTCGGCTTACGTCATGCAGCTTGCAGGATTTAGCAACGGTATTTTCACAAAGCTTCATCAGAATTATCGGTCAAATGAGAATTATCTTAGCGCACTTGAAATGCTTGAGTACGACGTGCTATACGGTGATTACGATGCCTATAACGGCAAGCAAAAATATCATCCTACAAATATAAAAATGGGTGCACTGGATATCAAGGTTACCTCTGCCCACTCGGAAGAAGGATTTGTCATTATCCGGGGAGAGAATTTCACCGAATATTCGGTGATAATTCTTGACGGGAAGCGCATAAAGACAGAATTTATTGATTCCGCTACATTAAAGACTGTCGAGCCGGTGCTTGACGCAGGTGAGCCTTTACCGGAGAAGATATCGGTTGCACAGATAACTAAAAACTCCGAGATTATAGGTGAAGTTATCTATAAATAAAATAAAAAGAGAGCGCAATGCATATGGCATTGCGCTCTTTTTTTATGTAAGCAGTGTGCTCGATAACTCGTCTATAAAATCACGTATTTTTTTGCGATTCAGGCAATAATATATTCTGTTTGACTCTCTCTTTATCTCAACGAAGCCACATTCCATGAGAAGCGACATATGGTGAGAAATCGTTGCTGTGCTAAGGTCAAGCAGGGAAGCGAGCTGTTGGCCGTATTTCTCGCCCTCGGCAAGAAGACGGAGGATCTCGAACTTACGAAGGTCTCCGATGGTGCGGAGATTTCTGCAGAGCTTGTCCTCAAGCGTAGAGGAGTCGGTTATCTCCTTAAGAGGTTCAAAAAGAACGCCAACGTAGAAGAAATCGTACACCTTTTCATCGGTAAAGCTCATAAGATATTTAGTTGTGTTGCACATAACTATTGATGGCTGCAGATACAGCACGTCAACAGAGGGGGAAAGAGTAATATCATAGTTCTGCTCGATAAATTTCTCACCCGAGGAGTTCAGCGGCTCGCTTATAGCGGAGAGGAACCAGCCGATATAGTGCTTTACAACGTCATATTTTTGCTTAAAGAGCCTTCCTGCGTCCTCGATTATGTCTGCGAGAAGGTTTTTATAGGTCTCAAAATTGTTATATAGGCGACAAAGCTCAAATTTTTCGTCTGCGGGTATAGGCATAGTCTCAATAAAGGAGAAAAGCTCGCCGTAATTGGTGATATCGCCGTCCCAATCCTGTGCGGCATAGTCGCCGATAAGCATAGAAGTAAAATTGATAAAGAAGGCAGCCTTTGAAAGGTCTCTTATTCTTTGCACGTCTGCCATAAAGTCTGGCTCAGCACGTCTGCAGGCGTCGTGAATAATATAGAAGGCAAAGCAACCCTTCATAGCGCTGTGACGGGCGAAAAGAAAATCAAGTAGCTTTTCATCTGCCGCAAGAGAACCGGTCACGTAATCGCTTATCTCGATAATTGCGTTGAAACAGTTGTCAAGGACGTCCGAATCGATAGAAAACTTTTTTTGGATAGCGTTTTTCAGCTCTGCACAGGACTGACCGTTGCGGCTGTTGAATAATAGCATAGCAGATTCGTATACTATATTTGGCTCGCGGAGCAGTTTGATTTCCATAATAACCTCTTTTTTCGGCCTGTTGCCTTTTCTTTAATAGTAGGAAGAGAAAATATCCGTTTGCTGATTTTCGTTTTTGCTGTTGTTTCAAGTTTATCATATATATCAAAGTTTGTCAAGTGTTTTTCATTAAAGTTTGTAAAATATTCGATAAATATATAACAAAACACAAGAATAAATATCTAAAGTAGATGATTATCAAACAAATATTAGATAATAATCTGCGTATTTTGAATCTAAGAGGGATTTTCAGAAACGTCTATATTTTAGGTATCTCTAACTGTGATTTCACGCAAATCTAATTAGACAGCCCTGAAAGGCTATAAAATTGGCACCGGATCGTGCGATTTTGCGTTTTACACAAAAATTTTTTTGCTTTTTTCTCAAAAATTGTCGCAAAAACTGTTTAATATGGACTGCAAATGTGATATAATAAATAGTTGGAAGAAAATTTTAATTGGGGGATAAGGACTTGAAAAGAGAAGATCTCAGAAATATTGCGATAATTGCCCACGTTGACCACGGTAAGACCACTCTTGTTGATGAAATGCTAAAGCAGGGCGGTGTATACCGTGAGAATCAGG
>SVUB01000095.1 GCA_015063495.1 Oscillospiraceae bacterium | reverse complement strand
TCGTTCTCGGTGACGACGTGTGGTATTTTACAGGCGTGACCTCTGTTTCCGCAGATGAAAGCAACATAGGATTTATCCTTTCCAATGCTCGTACAGGTGAATATAAATTCTACTCTGTTGTCGGTGCCGAGGAATACAGTGCAATGAACGCAGCCGAAGGTGAGGTTCAGGAAAAGGGATATATTGCATCCTTCCCCTCTCTTATAAACGTTGCGGGCGAGGCCACATATATTATGGTGCTTAAGGACAGCGGCGGACTTGTAAAGCTTTACGCACTTGTCAACGTTGAGCAGTACAGCATTGTTGCTACCGGTCAAACCCAGGCAGAAGTTATGTCAAGCTACAAAAAGCTTTTACGTGAGAACGGAATCACGGGTAGCGTTTCTTCTCCCGAAAGTGAAAAAATAAGCTTTACTGTTTCGGAAGTCAGAATCGTGACTATCGGAAGCGACCCCATAGTTTACATCACATCCGAGGACGGAAAGGTCTACAAGGGCAACCTTGCGCTTGACGAGGGACTTATCCTTATAAGAGAGGGTGACGCCATAAGCGCTGCTATCTCTGAAACGTCGGTAGACGGAATTTTGAACATCGAAGAATGGTCCTTTGAATAAAACAAAAACACCGCAGAGCTTTTCGCTCTGCGGTGTTTTTATTTAGAATTCAAATTCGGCTTTACCATCCTTGAGAACAAGAAAAGCATCAAAGGTCTTACCTGTTTTCTTTGAAACAAAGCCCTGTATCTTCGAGGTCTTCCCCTCTGATAGAAGCTTTTTCACGTTTGAGACCGAAACTGCACGGTCGCAGATATAACAGCTGACGCCAAATGAGCAACCATTATCCTTATAATTTCGGCAGGAATATTTCCACTTATATCTGACCACGTCTCCGCCGCAGAGAGGGCACCTTCCAACAACGTCTCCAAAGAATCCGGTGTCGGTGTCAAGCTCTATCGGCTGTTCCTTCTGGTCGAAGTATCCACCTATTTCACTCTTTGCCAGCTCAACGCTTTCGTCCACCGTCATGCTTCCGCGGTAAACCTTCTTGAGCGCCTTGCCTATCTCCGAGGTCTTATACTTATCCATATTTATATTCATACGGGCAAGTGATTCAATAAGGAATTCACCGCCGGGCAGAATATAATATACGTCCTTCTTAAGCTCGATATATTCGCTCTTACGGGCGTTATCTATTATACCCGTTCTCGTAGCCTCGGTTCCAAGCTCAAGTCCCTCAAATATGGCCTTATAATCCTCGGCATCGGACTGCGGATTTTCATTATCCGATTCCTGCGACTCGTCTGCCTTCTTCTTTTCGTCCTTAAAAGGATTTTTAAGATAATTGTTTAGCGTTTCTATCGTGTAGTGCCTTGGAGGAGAGGTCTCTTTTTCGGTAGGTTTAAAACAGATATTGACCTTATCTCCTTTTGAAAGCGCAGGAAGTATCTTATCCTTCTTATCGCTATCATCAAACTTCGTCCAACCCTTTTGGGTGATGACCATTCCACGGAGAACAAACTCCTCATAAGTACCGACGCTTATTGTTATCTCGGTTTTATCCGCCGTGCACTCCTCTTCGCAGAATACCGCCGCAAAACGTCTGAAAACTGTTGAGTATACCGTCATTTCCCGCTCAGAAAGTCTGCTTTTATCGGGTATCTTATACGTTGGGGTTATCGCAGAGTGAGATTCTATCTTTGAATCATCGAAAATAGTCTTTTTGTCCTTGAATGCGAGAGGATACCCTATTTTCTTACACTCTCCGATTATCTTTTTTATCTTATCCTTCTCTGCCGTGGCAAGATACTCGGAATTTGTACGGGGATAGGTCAGATAACCTTCCTCATAAAGCTTCTGAACTATTTCAAGGCTCTCTGCCATAGACATCTTATATTTTTTACCGAGCACGTTCTGAAGCTTTGAAAGTGAATACAGCTTTCCGGGGTCAAGAACGCTTTTTTTTCGTTTCACCGAGGTCACAACAGCCTCTGCGGAATTGAGCTTATCGCAGGCTCTCTGTGCAGTGTTCAGCTTGTCACCGTCAAACTTATGCTTACTCGTAAGCTCTACTATCTCTCCGCCCGTCTCCTCTGCACTCACAAGCGCATAATACTTACCCGGAACGAAGTTTCTTATTTCCATATCTCGCTCATATATAGCGCGAACTATAGGCACGATAACTCTGCCAACGCGTAAAAGTGTTCCTGTCCTCAGTGTCGCATATCTGGTGAGGTTAACGCCGTAGAGCCAGTCTATGTAGGTTCTCGCATAGCCCTCGGCGGCAAGATTATCGTATTCATTCTCGTCCTTAAGCTCGGAGAGTGCCTGTCGAATAGTCTCGGGAGTCTGGTCGGGAAGCCAAAGTCTCGCAAGTCTCTTTCCCGAATTTGACGCAAACGGATCTCCTCCCCTGTCCTCAAAGGCTTTCTTTATACAAAGACGGACGATTATCTCTCCCTCTCTGTCAGCGTCTCCCGCATTTATTATCGTATCAACGTCATCACGAAGGCATAGCGCTTTTATAACAGAAAACTGTCGTTCAACACCTCTGTCGACTTTTTTATCGTTGCCTTTTTTGAGCTCATATGAAAACTCACTCGGAAAGCACGGCAGATTTTCCATCGACCATCTTCCGCTGCCGTCAGGTGAAGGATTATAATGCTCGATATCGGCAAGCGAAAAAAGG
>SVUB01000094.1 GCA_015063495.1 Oscillospiraceae bacterium | reverse complement strand
CCTGCTCCAAGATGCAGGGCATCGGCGTTATAGGCGCAAATGACCGTGGATTTGACACACATATCGCATCTGCTTTTGAGACAGAGCTTGCAAACACTTCCTGCGTAAATTGCGGACAGTGTATCGTTGCTTGTCCTGTTGGCGCTCTCTACGAGAGAGACGATACCCAGAAGGTATTCGACGCTATCGCTGACGAGAAGAAGCACGTAGTTATCTGCACAGCTCCTTCCGTTAGAGCGACTCTCGGCGAGTGCTTCGGTTATGAGCCCGGCACAGACGTTGAGGGCAAGATGGTCGCAGCTCTCAAGCGTCTCGGCTTTGATGGCGTTTACGACATGAATATGACTGCAGACCTTACCATTATGGAAGAGGCTACCGAGTTCCTCGGCAGACTTAAGAACGGTGGAGCTCTCCCGCTCATCACTTCTTGCTCTCCCGGATGGGTCAAGTACTGCGAGCATTACTTCCCTGAGATGACAGAGAACCTCTCTACCTGCAAGTCTCCTCAGCAGATGTTCGGCGCAGTAGTTAAGACATACTATGCAGAGAAGATGGGCATTGATCCTAAGGATATCTTCATGGTATCTGCTATTCCTTGTACTGCAAAGAAGTTTGAGGTAGGCAGAGACGGTCAGAATGCAGCAGGCGTTCCCGACGTTGACGTTGCTATCACAACACGTGAGCTCGGCAGAATGATCCAGACTGCAGGTATCGACTTCAAGGCTCTTCCTGATGAGGAGTTTGATGCTCCGTTCGGAATCGGATCGAGCGCAGGTGCTATCTTCGGTGCAACCGGCGGTGTTATGGAGGCTGCTCTCCGTACAGCTGCAGAGGTTGTAACAGGCAAGCCTCTTGAGAAGCTCGAATTTGAGGAAGTCCGCGGTATTGAGGGCGTTAAGTTTGCTTCTTACAAGCTCGGTGACGTTGAGCTTAACGTTGCAGTTGCTTCCGGCACAAAGAATGCAAGAGATCTTCTTAAGAAGGTTCAGTCCGGTGAAGTTAACGTACAGTTCATCGAGATCATGGCTTGTCCCGGCGGTTGCGTAAACGGCGGCGGTCAGCCTACACAGCCCGCATCTGTTCGTAACAACGTAAATCTCCGTGAAAAGAGAGCAGCGGTGCTTTATAACGACGATAAGAACTGCGGTCTCAGAAAGTCTCACGAGAACCCGATCGTTCAGACACTTTACAAGGAGTTCTTCGGTGAGCCCAACTCCGAAAAGGCACACCATATCCTCCACACCCATTACGTAAAGCGCGGAATGTAATAAAATAACCCTTGGGGGCTGTCCAAAAGGACAGCCCCTTTTTCTAAAATATATTTTCCGCAGATAGCCTTTCGAGTCTGCGCAGTTCCTTTATATCTTCCTTTAGGAGAATGAGCTCCTTTGCAAGACAAAAGTCGTCACCCTTGTCGGTGAAAAGTCGGATGTTCGCAATTTTTATTCCTATGTTATTTATTATAGTGTGATTTGATACAAGACCTATCCTTACTTTGTTGTCTTCCCAATAATCCTCAAGCACCTTTACTCTCTCCTCTAAATCGCCCGAATCCGGTATGATAGCGGACGTTAGCTCCTCTAAACGGTCGGCAGAGTTGTTTATATATATATAATTGAAGATTATCATCGAAATCATTACGGCAAATATAACCGTGCTTATGATAAAAGTTTTCAAATGCCCTCCTTTTTGACGAATGTTATTCTTTCCGCATCGTCAATTCCGAACATATATATTTTCTTCATAGGGCAGGGTAGCTTTTTTAACTCCTTTTGGAGCCACTCTTTGCTTTTTCCTGAATTCTTCAAATTGTTTTCGCATATCTTGCCGTCGATTACCAAAAGATGTATTATGCCGCCTTCCTGGGGCTTCAATCCGAGATCGTCTGCGGTCGGCGGACTGTATTTTGCTTTTGGTACTATCGTGAGCTTCCCGTTTTTTTCAAGAATAGCATACGCTACCTGTGATGGATCTGTGCATTGCCCCGAGCGGAGCTCGCACATAAGCTCCTCAAGTGATATGCGGTTGTTTCTCAACTCCTTTTGGTCTATCCTGCCGTCTCTTATGAGAATACTCGGCCTTGCTGAAACTACGTTTTTAAGAAAAGGCACCTTTATGAGAATGACCGAAGAAAAAACCTCTATAAATAAAAGGATGATTATCGGTATTATTGCGTGCGCCACGGGCACGTCCTGATTTTCAATAGGGGCGGTGGCTATCTCTGAGAGCATAAAGGTAGTCACAAGCTCGGATACCTCAAGCTCTCCTATCTGCCTTTTTCCCATTATTCGCATGGCGATTATCAATATCGTGTACACTATAAAGGTTCTTATAAATATGGTAGTCATGGTAATTTTCACCTCATAAAGTATTATGAAGCAAAAAAGTTGTGTTTATTCTGTATAAAATTAAAAAAATGCGGAAAAACTGTTGACAAATACACTTTTTGGTAGTATAATAATTGCACTCGCCTAAAAACGGGTGTCACTTTTCAAATTTGTCGAATTTTTTCAAAAAACTTTAAAAAAGGTATTGACAAGTGAGGGAAGAAGTGATATAATAGACAAGCTGTCCACAAAAAAGAGGGATTACGCAGAAATGTGAGACTTCTAGGTGGGAAGCAGATCGGTCATTGAAAATTGAACAACAAGAGATGAAGTACAAAGCATAAAGTATTGTGCAAAGACGAATCTCGCAATTTCTTGAGAA
>SVUB01000020.1 GCA_015063495.1 Oscillospiraceae bacterium | reverse complement strand
TTTACAACCGGCTCATCTATAATGCCGCAGAAAAAGAACCCAGATATGGCAGAGCTTGTAAGAGGCAAGACCGGCAGAGTATACGGCGACCTTATGGCGCTCCTTACTACACTCAAGGGACTCCCGCTTGCTTATAATAAGGATATGCAGGAGGATAAGGAAAGCATATTTGACGCCTGCGAGACGGTAAAGATGTGTCTTGAGGTCTTCACGGGAATGGTCTCGACTATGAAGCCCATCCCGGAAAATATGAAAAAAGCTGCGCAGGGCGGTTTTATCAATGCTACCGACCTCGCCGATTATCTTGTAAAGAAAGGTCTTCCCTTCCGTTCAGCTTATAAGATCTCCGGCTCAATTGTTGCTCTCTGCATTGAAAATAATATCGTCCTTGAAGATATGTCACTTCAAACATACAGATGCTTCAGTGAGCTCTTTGAGGCTGATCTTTATGATGAAATAAGCCTTGACAATTGCGTTAAAAAGAGAATAAGCGAGGGCGGAACCTCGGTAGAGTCGGTAGAAAAACAGATAGACTACGTTCGTAAGAATCTTTGATTTTGGAGGCCAATATGATATCACTTAAAGGAAAACATTTTTTGAAGCTTCTCGATTTCACGCCTTCCGAGATCGAAGGACTTATAGATCTTGCGGCAGAGCTTAAGGCAAAGAAAAAAGCCGGTATCGCGCATAAAATGTGCGAGGGCAAGAATATCGCACTCATTTTTGAAAAGACAAGCACACGTACACGCTGTGCCTTCGAGGTTGCGGCGGCTGATCTCGGTATGCATCCCGTTTATCTTGATCCTACAGGCTCACAGATAGGCAAAAAGGAGAGCATAGCAGATACGGCAAGAGTTCTCGGACGTATGTTCGACGGAATCGAATACCGTGGATACGGCCAGGAGATAGTAGAGGAGCTTGCATCATACGCAGGAGTTCCCGTTTGGAACGGTCTTACCAACGAATTTCACCCCACGCAGATACTTGCGGATTTTCTCACCATAAAAGAGCACTGCGGTGCACTTAAGGGCAAAAAGCTTGTATATATGGGCGATGCAAGATACAATATGGGCAATTCCCTTATGGTAGGATGTGCAAAAATGGGTATGCATTTCGTTGCATGTGCACCTAAAAAGTACTTCCCCGATGCTACTCTTGTTGCAGAGTGCGAGAAGATTGCCGCAGAGACGGGTGCAGTACTTGAATTTATCGAAGAACCTACCACCGCAGTTAAAGGTGCTGACGTTATATACACCGACGTATGGGTGTCAATGGGTGAGCCTGCCGAGGTATGGAAGGAACGTATTGAGGAGCTCTCCCCTTACCGTGTGACAAGCGAAATAATGAAAGCTGCAGGAGAGCAGTGCCGCTTTATGCACTGTCTGCCTGCATTCCACGACCTTAGGACCACCGTCGGCAAGGATATCTACGAGAAATTCGGCCTTACCGAAATGGAGGTCTCGGATGAGGTCTTTGAGAGCCCCGCTTCGATCGTATTTGACGAGGCAGAAAACCGTATGCATACGATAAAAGCCGTTATGGTGGCCACTCTTACATAAAATAAAAAACACGAGGACTTTCCAGTCCTCGTGTTTTTTATAAAAGAGTTGAATCAATGCAAAATTCATCACAGCCCTCGGCGTCGATCTCCATAACAAAGACGCATCCATCCTGATCTCCTACAGGCTCATTATCGTGTCCCGTAGTTACGAATAACGACTTATTATTCGGGCCTCCGATAGCAACACTTATCGGCCTACGGACGGGAAGTGAATATTCCTCCAAAAGAACTCCGCTCGGGTCGTACACCTGAAGCGGAGATCCCCTGAGACAAAAAGCATTCGACACACGTCCGGCCTTGTCTACCGTTATTCCGTCAGGCAAACAATTTGTTGCAAAAGGTCTTTTATTTGAAATATCCCCGCTCTCAATATCGTAATCAAACTCATATATTGTCCAATCGTTAGTCAGAGCAAAATAAAGTTTTTTGAAATCGGGTGAAAATCTTATTCCGTTGGGAGTATTGGAGAGATCATCAAATAAGCACGTAAACGTGCCGTCGGGATCCCATCTCCAAAGAGAACCATATTTCCCTTGGTGATCGGTAAAATAATCCTTTGCAAGCATACCGCAGTATATCCTGCCTTTCGGATCAACGATACAGTCGTTAAAAAGATTTCCGCCGAAATCTCTGTACAGCCTCGGCTTCTCACCGGGAATCCAGCGCCATACCTTACCCGCCTCCCCAAAAAGGAGCATTTCGTCACCCTCTGTGAACGCCATACTGCCGATAAGGCCTATTCCGAGCTCAAACACCTCGAAATCCTTAACGTCATCATTGTAGGGCTTACGGTATATCTCACCGTCCATTCCTCTCCAGTATAAAAGCTCCTGCCTTTTGTTCCACATCGGGGATTAAAGCAAAACCTTGCGACAATCTGCAAATAATCTGAATTTATCGCTCATACAAAACTCCTTGCTTTCATGTACTTCTTATATTATACAACGCTTCTCGCATTTTGTAAATACCCGGCACAAATCGTTGACTTGTTTTATATTTTATGATATAATATAATGGAGTATTTTTATCCTATGATCAGGTAAAATTATATGGAACTAAAAGTGAGGTAATCGTTATGGCTTTTGAAGGTATCAAGAAAAATTTGGGATTCGGATGTATGCGCTTGGCACTTGCAGGCGACAAGGTAGATTATGACGTTTTTAACCGCATGATCGATGAATTCATCGCCGCCGGATTCAATTATTTTGACACCGCACACGGATATCTTGAGGGAAAAAGCGAGATCGCTATACGTGATTGCCTCGTTGCAAGATATAAGCGCGAGGACTATATTCTTGCTAACAAGCTCTCTGCCTGGTATTTTGAGAAGGAGGAGGACATAGTACCCCTTTTTGAAAGTCAGCTGAAGCTCTGCGGAGTTGAATATTTTGACTTCTATCTCTTACATAGTCTTACAAGAGAATCGTATAAGAAGCACAAGGCTTGTCACAGCTTTGAAATTGTAAAAGATCTGAAAAAGCAGGGCAAAATAAAGCATATTGCTCTCTCATTCCACGATACTGCGGATATCCTCGATATGATACTCTCCGAGCAGCCCGATATAGAGGCTGTACAGCTTCAGATAAATTACCTTGATTATGACGATCCGGGTGTACAGAGCAAGGCTTGCTATGACGTAGCGATAAAGCACGGCAAAAAGGTTATCGTTATGGAGCCCGTGAGAGGCGGATACCTTGTCAATCTTCCCGATAAGGCAGCAGCACTCTTTGATGAGCTGAACGGCGGTAGTTATGCCTCTTATGCTTTGCGCTATGCCGCAAGCTATCCCGAGGTGTTTATGGTGCTTTCGGGAATGAACAATATGAATGTGATGCTTGATAATATAAACACCTTTAAGGACTTCGTTCCGCTTAACGAAGAAGAATATAAGGCGACCGACCGTGCAAGGGAAATAATAAGAGAAGTGAGACAGATTCCCTGCACGGGATGTAATTACTGCACCGAGGTTTGCCCGAAGCACATACCTATCCCAGAGCTTTTCTCGGCATACAACAAGGTTCTGTCGGCAAAAATAACCGGGGGAGAGGCTAAAGAGTCCTTCCCGAAGGACAGATCAAACGGCAGCGACTGCATAGGATGTAAGAAGTGCGAGAAAGTTTGCCCGCAGAGCATTGAAATAGCTACACACATTGAAAAAGTGTCGAAGCTGTGATAACTATGAATAACAATACCGAAATTGCAAAGAAAATTCTGACAGAAAACAGCTATACCTGCGTGCTTTACCTTGATGGAGAAGAATATCATTCTACTCTGCGAGGCGTAAAGCCTCTGATAAACCTTCTCGAATCTGAAAATAACTTCGCTGGCTTCTCTGCCGCCGACAAAACTGTCGGTGCAGGTGCGGCACACCTGTATGCCCTGCTCGGTGTAGCCGAGGTTTGGGCAAACGTCATAAGCGAGGACGGGAAAAGGATTTTAGAGAAAAATAATATATCTGTTTACTGCGGTGAGATCGTACCGTATATTATAAACCGCTGCGGTGACGGTATGTGTCCGATAGAAAAGGCTGTAAATGGCATCGTTTGTTCAAGAAAGGCACTCGAAGTCATTAAACAAACACTTAAAAATTCAGAAAAAAGGGATTAAAGGATTTCAAAGAGAGGTGAGAACATGCCGGATAAGTTTATTTTACATTCGGATTATAAGCCCACGGGTGACCAGCCGGAGGCAATAAAAAAGCTCGCAGACGGCGTGCGTGATGGCAAAAAGAATCAGGTACTTCTCGGCGTTACAGGCTCGGGAAAGACCTTTACTATGGCAAACGTGATAGCCGAACTTAACCGCCCTACCCTCGTTCTCGCCCACAATAAAACTCTTGCCGCACAGCTCTGCTCGGAGTTCCGTGAATTCTTCCCCGAAAATGCGGTAGAGTATTTTGTATCATACTACGATTACTACCAGCCGGAGGCGTATATCCCTGGTAAGGATATCTACATTGAAAAAGACGCAATGATAAACGACGAGATAGACAAGCTGCGCCACAGTGCCACCTCGTCGCTTTTTGAACGTCGTGACGTTATAATCGTCGCCAGCGTTTCCTGCATATACAGCCTTGGTGACCCCGAGGAATACAAAAAACTGACTCTTGCAGTTCGCCCCGGTATGAAAAAAAGCCGTGAGGAATTCATATCCGAGCTTATCGCCATCAGCTACGATAGAAACGACATAAATTTTGTGCGTGACAAATTCCGTGTGCGTGGTGATACCGTTGAGGTGTTCCCCGCAAACTCGGGAGAAAAGGCTTTGCGAGTTGAGTTTTTTGACGACGAAATCGACCGTGTTTCAGAGATAAACGTGATTACGGGAGAGCTTGTGCGTCTTCTTTCCTATGCTGCCATCTTCCCTGCTACCCACTATGCAGTCTCTGATGATAAGCGTGAAGCGGCGCTGAAGGAAATTGAAGAAGAAATGATAGAACGCAAGGCCTTTTTTGAAGACAACGGCAAGCTTCTCGAAGCGCAGAGAATTGAGGAGCGTACAAAATACGACCTTGAGATGCTCCGTGAGATAGGCTTCTGCTCAGGCGTTGAGAACTATTCGAGAGTGCTTTCAGGCAGAGCACCCGGCTCAACTCCCTATACCCTTCTTGATTATTTCCCAAAGGATTTTCTGCTCTTTGTAGACGAATCTCATATGACTCTCCCACAGGTGAGAGGTATGAGCGGAGGCGACGCCGCAAGAAAAAGAAACCTTATTGAATACGGATTCCGTCTGCCCTCGGCTTTTGATAACCGACCTCTCACCTTTGATGAATTTGAGAGTAAAATAGGACAGTCGGTATTTATCAGCGCAACACCTGCGGCATACGAAAAGGAGAATTCCTCACAGATAGTTGAGCAGATAATCCGCCCCACGGGCCTTATCGACCCCGAGCTTGAAGTACGCCCGATAGAGGGACAGGTCGACGACCTTATCGGAGAGATAAAAATACGTGCCGAAAAGGGCGAAAGAGTGCTTGTCACCACGCTCACAAAGAAAATGGCAGAGGATCTTACAGATTATCTCTCCAAAAACGGACTTAAGGTTAAATATATCCACTTTAACGTAGACACTATGGAGCGAATCGAGATAATCCGTGACCTTCGTCTCGGTGTTTTTGACGTTCTTATCGGAATAAATCTGCTAAGGGAGGGACTTGATATCCCCGAGGTATCACTCGTGGCAATACTTGATGCCGATAAGGAAGGCTTACTACGCTCGGAGACGTCACTTATTCAGACTTTTGGACGTGCAGCAAGAAACGAGCACGGAAAAGTCATAATGTACGCAGATACGATAACAAGATCGATGCAAAGTGCGATAGATGAGACCAACCGTCGCCGTGATATACAAAAGAAATATAACGAGGAGCACGGAATCACTCCTCACACCGTCATCAAGGGCATAAGAGACCTCATCGACATCGGACTCTCTGACAGCAAGTCAGAATCAAAGACCGAAAAGAAGAATGCAAAGAAGATGACGAGAAAAGAAAAGGATGCGCTCATAGAAAAGCTCACAAAGGAAATGAAGGATGCCGCACGCAGACTTGAATTTGAGCAGGCCGCATTCCTACGTGACAAAATCAAAAATTTAAGGAACTGATATGAAAAACGAGTTGATCATAAAGGGTGCAAGAATGCACAACCTCAAAAATTTGGACGTGACGATACCGAGAGACAAGCTTGTCGTTATCACGGGCCTTTCGGGCTCGGGCAAGTCCTCCCTTGCGTTTGACACGATATATGCCGAGGGCCACAGAAGATTTGTGGAATCTCTTTCTTCGTATGCAAGAATGTTTCTCGGACAGCTCGACAAGCCCGACGTTGACAGTATAGAGGGACTTTCACCCGCTATATCCATCGACCAGAAGACAACGTCGAAAAACCCACGTTCAACGGTGGGTACTGTAACCGAAATATACGATTATCTGCGTCTTCTCTACGCAAGAATAGGTATACCTCACTGTCCCGTATGCGGCAAGGAGATACGTCAGCAGACGACCGACCAGATAATAGATCGCATAATGGCTCTCCCCGAGGGAACCCGATTTATGGTGCTTTCCCCCGTTGTAAGAGCAAAAAAAGGAAGACACGAAAAGATCTTTGAATCCGCTAAAAAGAGCGGCTACGTAAGAGTTCGTGTTGACGGCAATATGTACGAGCTCTCGGAGGAGATAGCACTCGATAAAAATATAAAGCACAGCATAGAGATAGTGGTTGACCGTCTCGTTATGCGTGAGGATATGCGCTCAAGACTCGCAGATTCGGTTGAAAACGCACTTGCACTTGCAGAGGGGCATCTTCTTATCATCACAGTTCCTCGTGACGAGAGCGAGAGCGAGGAGCTCGAATTCTCGCAGAGCTATGCCTGCGAGGAGCACGGCATATCCTTTGGTGAGCTTGAGCCGAGAATGTTCTCGTTCAATAATCCGCAGGGTGCTTGTCCCGTTTGTTCAGGTCTTGGAGAGCAAAATATTCTTTCCATCGAAAAAATGATACCCGATCGCTCACTCTCTCTTTCCGAGGGTGCGATAGCGGTAAACGGATTCAAAACTCTTGAGGAAGAAAGCTGGAACGGCCCTCTTTTTGCCGCAGTCGGCAAAAAATTCGGTTTTACGCTCGATACCCCTCTTGAAAAATTCACCGAGGAACAAATAAACGTCATCCTCTACGGCTCGGATAACGAAAAATACGACGTTACCCGATATTTTGGCGGTGAAGCACACCGTCAGCTCGTAAAATTCGAGGGACTTATTAAAATGATAGACACCCGAATCAAGATGTCGGGAAATGAATATTACAACGAATTTATAGATCAATCCCCCTGCCCCGCCTGCCATGGTGCAAGGCTCTCCCCCACAATACTTTCAGTTACCGTGGGCGATAAAAACATTCATGAGCTCTGCTCGATGTCGATCTCCGAGGCTCTTGATTTTGTCAATAATCTTAAGCTGAACGATACCGAGGAGATGATAGCAAGAGAGATACTAAAGGAAATACGTTCAAGGCTCGGATTCCTTGTCAGCGTTGGCCTTGACTACCTGACGCTCACAAGGAAGGCGGGTACGCTTTCGGGCGGCGAAGCGCAGAGAATAAGGCTCGCAACGCAGATAGGCTCATCCCTTGTAGGCGTGCTTTATATACTCGACGAGCCGAGCATCGGTCTGCATCAGAGAGACAACGAGAAGCTTATCGGCACGCTCAAAAAACTGCGTGATCTCGGAAACAGCGTTCTTGTCGTAGAGCACGATGAGGAAACTATGCTCGCATCCGACTTTATCGTCGATATAGGCCCGGGAGCGGGAATTCACGGCGGAACGCTCGTGACAAGCGGAACTCCCGAGGAGATAATGGCAAACGAGGTCTCGGAGACAGGAGCATACCTCTCGGGAAGGAAAAAGATAGCCGTTCCGGCCGAGAGAAGAAGCGGAAACGGCAATTTCCTCCGTGTTATCGGCGCAGAGGAGCACAATCTGAAAAAGCTTGATATAGACATCCCTCTCGGATGCTTCGTATGCGTTACGGGCGTGTCGGGTTCGGGAAAATCCTCCCTTGTAAACGGCATCATAGCCCCCGTTCTCTCAAAAAAGCTAAACCGAGCAATAACCTATCCCGGAAAATTTGGGGATATCAAGGGAATAGAGCATCTTGATAAGGTCATTACCATAGACCAGAGCCCCATAGGACGCACTCCGCGCTCAAATCCTGCGACCTATACAGGCCTTTTCAGCGATATAAGAGATCTCTTTGCAAAAACTCCCGACGCAAAAGCAAAGGGTTACGGCGCAGGAAGATTCTCCTTTAACACAAAGGGCGGAAGATGTGAAGCGTGCGAGGGCGACGGCGTAAAGAAGATAGAGATGCACTTTTTGCCCGACGTCTACGTAAAATGCGACGTTTGCCACGGAAAACGCTATAACCGTGACACACTTGAAGTGAAATACAAGGGCAAGAATATTTACGACGTTCTTGATATGACGGTCGAGGAGGGCGTCAGCTTCTTTGACGGCATACCGAAGATAGCAAACCGCCTAAAGACTATTGCGGACGTCGGTCTCGGATATATAAAGATAGGTCAGTCATCAACGACGCTCTCGGGCGGTGAGGCACAGCGTGTAAAGCTTGCGACGGAGCTTTCAAAACGCTCAACGGGACGCACTATGTACATTCTCGACGAGCCGACGACGGGACTTCATTCAGCCGACGTTGCAAGGCTTATCGAGGTATTGCAGAAGCTCTGCGATGCGGGCAACTCTATACTCGTTATCGAGCATAATCTCGACGTCATAAAAACGGCGGACTATATTATAGACCTTGGCCCCGAGGGCGGAAGCGGCGGCGGAACCGTCGTTGCGACCGGCACGCCCGAAGAGGTAGCAAAAAATAAAAAATCCTATACGGGAATGTTTCTTGGAAAAATGCTTTGATTTTGGAGAAAAGACAAATGAAAAAGATTTCAGCTTTAATTATTACAGTTTTGATGCTGTCGCTTCTCGCTGTCAGCGCAAGTGCAACAGGCGGTAGCTCTACAGGAGGCGGAGCAGCCGGTGGAGGAAGCAGCGCAGGAAGTGCCGGCAGTGCTTCCTGCATGGGACTTCTGCCGGGCGACGTCAACGCCGACGGCACAGTCGACTCAAAGGACGCCGTTCTTCTTGCACAGTACCTTGCAAAATGGAATGTAACTCTTGGCGGCGATTCGCACAACGAGGTCATAGACCCTGCAGTAGAAGCTACCTGCAAGAAAACAGGCCTCACCGAGGGCAAGCATTGTGCCGACTGCGGCACGGTGTTTGTCAGACAGGAGATAGTGCCGACAAAGCCTCATGACTATGAGGACACAATAGTCCCTCCCACAGAAACCGAAAAAGGATATACACATCACAAATGCAAGGATTGCGGTGACGAATACGTTGATTCCTATACGGGCGCAACTCTTGCAAAAGGCCTCGAATACGAAATAGACGAGCTCGGCTATTGCACCATCACGGGCATCGGCTCTTGCACCGAGACCGAGCTTTATATTCCTGAAAAGATAGAAAACTGCTTTGTTCTCTCAATCGCAGATAAAGCGTTTTCCGGTCAAACACAGCTTACGCATATTTCCCTTCCGAGAACTGTACAAGTAATAGGCTACCGAGCATTCTACGGCTGTACGGGGCTTACTGAATTTACCGTGCCGCAAGACGTGGTCGTCATCGGACATCAGGTATTCTTCAAGTGCAATAATCTTGAAACGGTTTATTATAATTCGAGTTACGCCCCCGACAAGGACAAAGTATTTCTCAATATCCCATCTATTAAAAAGGTCGTATTTAACGGAAAGATTGTTCCGAATCATATATGCTACGGTTGCAACAACATTGAAACGGTAATAATCGGAGATAACGTCGAAGCAATTGGAAATAAGTATTTCTATAGCGGTTACTCATTTGCCGATTGCTCAAATTTGACAGACCTTACCATTGGGAACAGTGTAACCGTTATCAACGGATATGCTTTCGAAGGGTGTACAAGCCTCACAGATGTAAAATTTCCTGAAAGCTTGACCTCTATAGGAGATTGTGCATTCCAAAATTGCAACAGTCTCACAAGCATAACTATTCCAAGCAACGTAAACAGCATTGAAGATCATGCATTTTCCGGTTGTAGTGGACTTGTAAGCGTATCCATTCCAGATGGCGTCACGTCCATCGGTAATTATGCTTTCGCACGTTGCAACAGCTTAACAAGTGCAAATATTCCCGACAGTGTGACAAGTATTAGCGGTGGGCTTTTCGAGAATTGCAGTGCTCTGACAACCGTGATTTTACCGCAAAAAATATCGAGTATCAGCGGCCATGCGTTCTCCGGATGTATCAATCTCTCGAGTATAATAATTCCTGATAGCGTCACCGGTATTGGTATGTGGGCATTCAGCAGTTGCCACAGTCTAAAGAGCATAAACATTCCCGAAAGCGTTGTAAGCATCGGGTACGCCGCTTTTGAGGACTGTATTGGTCTTACAAGCATAATCATCCCCGACAGAGTAATAACTATTGATGAATGGGTGTTCGCAAGATGCAGCAGTCTAATCAGCGTTACAATACCTGACAGCATTACAAGCATCGGTAACTCCGCATTCTATAACTGCAGCAGCCTCTCGAACGTATATTACGGTGGAAACGATGGCGACTGGAATAATATTTCAATTAGCGATTCCAATCAAGATCTCACCGCAGCCACTCGCTATTATTATTCCGTATCAAATCCTGCACAGAACGGTAAATATTGGCATTATGTGAACGGAGTTCCGACCCCGTGGTAAAAAGACAGTGCTCACGTTTGTGAGCACTGTTTTTTATTTCTTTGCAACGCCGGTCTCGCGTGCGGCTTTCATTACCGCCTCGGCGACGATCTCTGCCACTCGTTTATCAAGTGCAGGGGCAATAATATTTTCCTCGGAAAGCTCGTCCTCGTCAATAAGGGATGCAAGTGCAAACGACGCCGCAACCTTCATCTCCTCGTTTATACAGCTCGCACGGCAGTCAAGCGCACCCCTGAATATTCCGGGGAAAGCAAGGACGTTATTTATCTGATTCGGGAAATCCGAGCGCCCCGTGCCGACCACTCTCGCACCTGCTTTTTTAGCAAGATCGGGCATGATCTCAGGCGTGGGATTTGCCATCGGAAATACGATAGAATTCCCTGCCATAGATGCGACCATTTCCTCTGTCACAATACCCGGTGCCGAAACTCCGACAAAAACGTCAGCTCCACGCATTGCGTCAGCAAGAGTTCCCGTCTTTTTCTCTCGGTTTGTCACCTTTGCTATCTCGGCGTGAGCCTCGTTCAGCCCCTCCATACCCTCACAGATGATGCCGAAACGGTCTACCATCGTAAGATTTTTCACTCCGATATTCATAAGGTGCTTACCGATAGCAATTCCCGCAGAGCCTGCTCCGCTGATGACTACTCTCACCTTGCCTATATCCTTTTTTACAAGCTTCAGAGCATTTATGAGCGCCGCCGCAACGACTATCGCCGTGCCGTGCTGGTCATCGTGGAAAACGGGAATGTCGCAGATCTCCTTGAGTCTCTTTTCTATCTCGAAGCATCTCGGTGCGCTTATATCCTCAAGGTTTATTCCGCCAAAGCTTCCCGAAATGAGATACACGGTTCTCACTATCTCATCAACATCCTTTGAGCGCACGCAAAGCGGAAACGCATCGACGTCGGCAAACTTCTTAAAGAGGGCGCACTTCCCTTCCATAACAGGCATACCTGCCTCGGGGCCTATATCACCAAGTCCGAGCACCGCCGTGCCGTCGGTGACGACTGCAACAAGATTTGAGCGACGTGTCAGCTCAAAGGATTTGTCTATATCCCTATTTATTTCAAGGCAGGGCTCGGCAACTCCCGGTGTGTAAGCAAGCGAAAGATCCTCTCTCGTCTCTGCCTCGCATCTGGCCACTACCTCTATCTTGCCCTTCCATTCATAATGCTTTTTTAGCGATTCCTTGCGTATATCCATTATAAAACCTCACTAAATCTAACTGACTTATATTTTATCGCAAAACGCCTTATTTTTCAATAGTTATATGAAAATTTTGCATAAAAAAACGTCTCTGCGGAAAAATAACGGTAAAGAACAAATAAAGGAGACTTATAATGTCAGGTTCTATTATAAAACTGAATTCTGCGATAATATCCGCAGGCTCGGTAGTTGGCAAAAAAGAACGAGAAGGGCCTCTTGGGACTTATTTTGATCTGCACGATGAGGACGACCGCTTCGGGCAGAAGACTTGGGAGCGAGCCGAGGCCGAAATGCAGAGACTTGCCGCAAATATTGCCCTCTCGAAATGCGATATGAATGAGAAGTCGATAGATGCGATATTCGCAGGAGACCTTATAAATCAGTGCACAAGCTCCGCATACGGTCTGCTTGAATATGAGGTGCCCTTTTTTGGACTTTACGGCGCTTGCTCGACCGCCATTGAGGGACTTATGCTCTCCTCGGTCATGACAAGCTTCGGCGTCTATAAAAGATGCCTTTCGGCAACCTCCTCTCATAACTGCTCTGCCGAGCGTCAGTTCAGAACTCCGCTTGAATACGGTGCACAGAGAGCACCGACCGCACAGTGGACTGTAACGGGGGCAGGTGCATTTGTAACAGAGAGCGCAGACTCGGAAAATGCATGCGGAAAAGCAAGGATAACCGAGGCTATGCCCGGAATTTCGGTGGAAAAAGGAATCAGAGATGCAGGAAATATGGGTGCGGCGATGGCACCTGCCGCTCTTAACACACTTTTGCGCTATTTTGACGAGAGCGGTAAGAGTCCCTCGGATTTTGACCTTATAGCAACGGGAGATCTCGGTTATGAGGGCATTTCTATACTTCTTGAGCTGCTCGGTGCAGAGGGTATAGATGCAAGCGGTGTTCTTAACGACTGCGGAATGATGATATTTAACAGAGAAACGCAGGATACTCACTCAGGCGGCTCGGGTTGCGGTTGCAGTGCGGTAGTCCTTGCCTCATATTTACTGCCAAGGCTTGAGCGAGGAGAGATTAAAAATATGCTGATACTCGGCACGGGAGCACTTATGAGTCCCGATAGCATAAAGCAGGGACTCGGAATTCCCGGCATAGCGCATCTTCTTCATATAAAAGGCTCGGAGGTGAGATGAATGGGAAGCATAATGGACTATATTTGGGCATTTGTTGTAGGCGGAATCTTCTGCGTTATTGCACAGATCCTAATAGATAAAACTGCCCTTACACCTGCAAGAATACTCGTCGCATACGTTACCGCAGGAGTCATTCTCGGCGCCCTCGGACTCTATAAACCGTTAGTTGATTTTGCAGGAGCAGGAGCAACCACGCCTCTTACCGGATTTGGCTATCTTATATCAAAAGGAGTGAAGGAAGCGGTGGATAAGCAGGGGCTTCTCGGAGCACTCACAGGGTCTTTTACCGCCGCTGCCGGCGGTATTTCAGCGGCGCTTGTATTCGGGTATCTTGCGGCACTTCTCTTCAGAGGAAAACCAAAAAAATGAGGCAAATTTTGCCTCATTTTTTGTTCCCCAAAATCGCCCAAAAATCTTGTCGAAAGCCGACTCTTGACAAATTTGATTTCCTATTGTATAATGTTATGGTCGTCAAAAACATTTTGACTTTTCAGGAGGATTTAATATGATTATCAAACGTCATCTCACTATTGCACTTCTCTGTCTTCTCTTATCCGCTCTTATGGTTTCCTGCGGAAGCGATACAGACAAAAACTCAGACGAAGCCGTCTCAACTGACACGGGAGAATTATCACCAGTCAACACAGAAACATTGCAACCCGAGGTGGTAGAAACATCCCCGGACACCGAAGCTCCGGATGAGGGAGCAGATGAGTCGCTTCGTACTCCGATAGATAACGAGGATGCACTTGAAATAATACAATTTCAATATGCAAAGGCGACTGAGGCCATAGATTTAATTAAAAACTCCACCCTCTCTGCTGACCTTGGCACCGAAATAATCGAGGAGAACGGAGATATTTATTTCCCCGTAAACGATACCACCCCGAGAGCTGAGCTTGACGGCGCACCTATTGCTACATTTTCTGATCTTTCAAAATACATAAAGGCTATCTTCGCACGTTCCATAGCAGATGATCTTATATCAGAAGCAAGAAAAACATATAAGGATATAAACGGCGTTCTTTGTAAGCAAGCATCTTTTATCGACACAGAACCGGGTATAGATGGCGATGAAGAGAATAACGAACCGACAATCATCAGCACCGAATTTTTCCTCAGCAAATTTACCGACAGTCTTTTCCGTTATACCGCAAAGGTCACTTATGAGGCCTATTCTCCCACTTCCGACGCCGAAGACGAAACAGAAAATGCTCCCGAGGCTTCCGAAACCATAAAATATTTTGATTTTATCTTTGAAAATACGGGAAGTGGGTGGTTCTGGACTTCTTTCCCCGAAATAAACTGATTTTTTTGATGCTATATACGTAAAAACGTATTTTGCATATATAAAACCATATAAGGAGGTGAGAAAATGAAGAAAGAGCTCACTTGCTCTATGCTCTTTGAGCAGGGTCACAGTGCGGCAGACAAATTGATTTTTTCCTTTGAGTACCCCTGGGAGATTCTCCCACATATCGGTGATTTCATCACTGAATACGGTAAAACTCTCCCGAAAGAAAAATACGATTCTCCGACCGAGAACGTTTGGATTGCAAAAAGTGCAAAGGTCAGTCCTCTTGCCACTATAAGCGGCCCATGCGTTATAGGTGAAAACACCGAGGTGCGTCAGTGCGCCTTTATTCGAGGCAAGGCACTCGTCGGAGACGGATGCGTTATCGGAAACTCCACCGAGCTCAAAAACTGCATAATCTTTGACGGCTGTCAGGTGCCTCATTTTAATTACGTCGGTGATTCTATCCTCGGCTTCAAGTCCCATATGGGCGCAGGGTCGATAACGTCAAACGTAAAGAGCGACAAGACACTCGTCAGCATAAAATGCGGTGAGGAACGTATTGAAACCGGGCTCAAGAAGATGGGTGCAGCGCTTGGAGACTACGTCGAGGTCGGATGTAACAGCGTTCTTAATCCCGGAACCGTCATCGGTGCGCACTCAAACGTATATCCTCTCTCGAGCGTAAGAGGTGCAGTACCAAAAAACAGTATCTTCAAAGCCCAAGACAACATTGTAACAAAAAATAATTGAAAGGAAGAATCAAAATGGGAAGATTATTCGGAACAGACGGCGTTCGCGGAATCGCAAACACCGAGCTGACCTGTGAAAGAGCCCTTGAGATCGGACGTGCAGCTGCCGAAGTCCTTGCAGACGGATGCAGACGCAGACCGCTCTTTGTTGTAGGCTCTGACACAAGAACATCCTCCGACATGTTATCCTGTGCCGTTACGGCGGGAATCTGCTCTATGGGTGCTGACGTTATCAGCCTCGGAGTAGTGCCTACCCCTGCTGTCGCATACCTTGTCGGAAAATACAAAGCCGATGCGGGAATAATGATCTCCGCTTCGCATAACCCCTCCGAGTTCAACGGGATCAAGATCTTCAGCGGTGACGGCTACAAGCTGCCCGATGCGCTTGAGGAAAGAATCGAGGCTATCGTTCTCGACCACGAAAGCAAGCTCGAAAGTCCTATTGGTGCAGGTGTGGGTAAACTCACACACGCTACGGGCGCAACAAGGGACTACATAAACCACGTAAAGAGCAGCGTTCTTTACTCCCTTGACGGAATGAACATTGCAATAGATTGCTCAAACGGAAGCGCAAGTGCTACCGCCCGTGAGCTTTTTGCGGCTCTTGGCGCAAATGCTCATATTATGAACGCTGAACCGAACGGTTCAAACATCAACGAAAATTGCGGATCAACTCACATTGAAAATCTTGCAAAATACGTTGTTGACAACGGACTTGATTGCGGCGTAGCTTTTGACGGCGATGCCGACAGATGCCTTGCGGTAGACGAAAACGGAAAAGTTATTGACGGCGACATGATAATGGCTATATGTGCACTCGACCTTAAAGAGAGAGGCAGACTTAACCACAACGCTGTTGTCGGAACTATTATGACCAATTTCGGCTTCGGAAAATTCTGTGAAGAAAACGACCTTAAATACGTTGCAACGAAGGTCGGTGACAGATTCGTGCTTGAGGAAATGCTGCTTGAGGACTATTCCTTTGGCGGTGAACAGTCCGGCCACGTTATCTTCAGAGATTTTGCCACAACAGGTGACGGTCAGCTCACAGCTTGCCAGCTTCTTTCCCTTATCAGACGTAAAGGTAAAAAGCTTTCCGAGCTTGCATCCGTTATGACACGTTATCCTCAAACTATCGTAAATCTTACCGTCAGCGCCGAGGGTAAGCTACTCTTCTACACTGATAAGGAAATAAAGGATACGATAGAGGAAGCAAAGAACATTCTCGGTAAGACAGGCAGAGTTGTAGTTCGTCCTTCGGGCACAGAGCCTCTCATCCGTGTAATGGCAGAGGGAGAGGACATGAAGCAGATAGAGTCTGTGGCAAACATGGTAGCTAACGTTATCATAAAAAGACTCGGAGGAAAGAAAAAATCCTAAAAAATAAAAGCGCCAGACCTTAAAACAAGGTTGACGAGGAGAGAAATTATCGAAAATTCGGCGGATGTTTCTCCGGTGACGGCAGTCATCGCAGTTCGTTAGCAAATATACGGGTAACCGTAAAACAAAGGAACGGATAAATCATGCAAACAAAAACATTTCAGAAAGACGGGGCAGAACGCCCGGCTTTTTCGGGCATTCTGCCCCACAGGTTTTAATATATGTGTGGAATAATTGGATATACGGGAACTAAAAATTCAGTTCCCTTCCTGCTTCAGGGTCTGCGCGCACTTGAATATCGCGGCTATGACTCTGCAGGAGTTGCCGTTCAAATAAACGGTGGCATAAATACTGTTAAAGCTAAAGGCAGAATAGATAATCTCGAGGAGAAGATAAACTCCTCCGAGATAAAAACCGATGGCACATGTGGCATCGGACATACACGCTGGGCAACTCACGGCGCACCGTCCGATATAAACTCTCACCCCCACAGAGCGCCCTCGCTTGCGCTCATTCACAACGGAATAATCGAAAATTATGCAGAAATAGAGGAAATGCTCTCTGCCGAGGGATATACATTCGTATCAGAAACCGATACAGAGGCTGCGGCAAAGCTTATTGACTACTATTTTGTACGTCTCGGTGATCCTGTAAAAGCTATATTCGAAGCTACCGACGTTATTCGCGGTTCTTACGCCTTCGGCGTTATTTTTGACTCCTATCCTGATACGATCTACTCTATACGTAAGGACAGTCCCCTTATCGTTGCATCTACCGAGGAAGGCGGATTTATCGCATCCGATATCCCCGCTATCCTCAGCCACACAAGCTCGTATTATCAGCTTGAAGAAGGAATAGTTGCAATTATCGGTAAAAATAACGTTAGCTTCGTTGACAGAAAAGGAAACGAGAGCTCCCAGACCCGTCTTACTATCGACTGGAACGTCGAACAGGCACAGAAGGGCGGCTTCCCTCACTTTATGATCAAAGAGATACATGAAGAGCCCGAGGCTATCCGTAAGACAGTTTCTACAAGAATAGGCGAGGACGGCCTTCCCGATTTTGGAATCAGAGAGCTTGACATCGTGCGTCTCTCAAAATTCAAAAACATTCATATAGTTGCTTGCGGAACCGCAATGCATGCAGGCCTTATCGGTAAAAATATTATCGAAAAGATAGCGAGAGTCCCGGTTAACGTAGATATTGCGTCCGAATTCCGCTACCGTGATCCTATACTGTCAAAGGACGATCTTGTAATCCTTCTTTCCCAGTCCGGTGAAACGGCAGACACTCTTGCAGCACTTCGCCATGCGAAATCAAAGGGGGTTTATACTCTCTCTATTGTAAACGTAATCGGTTCATCGGTTGCAAGAGAGGCAGACAGCGTTCTCTACACGTGGGCAGGTCCCGAGATATCGGTAGCAAGTACCAAGGCCTACAGCGTTCAGTGCGCCCTGCTCTATCTCTTTGCAGTTCAGCTTGCAAGAGCATGCGGAAAGCTTTCGGATGCTTTTGCAAAAGAGCTTTGCCGTAAGCTCACCGAAGAAGTGCCCGAGGCAATATCGAAGACACTCGAGCTTAGTAAGGAAATAAAGAATGCCTCAAGACATTATCTGGCAAGCGAGCATCTCTTCTTTATCGGAAGAGGTATAGACAGCGCACTATGCTCCGAGGCATCACTCAAGCTCAAGGAAATATCCTATATTCACTGCGAGGCATACGCCGCAGGTGAGCTTAAGCACGGCACCATTTCTCTTATCACCGACGGCATCCCCGTTGTTGCACTTATGACCGAAGAATTCCTTGCAGAAAAGGTAATTTCGGGCATAAGAGAGGTAAAGAGCCGTGGTGCAAACGTTCTTGCAATAACAACAAAGGAAATTGCCGAGAAATACGCAATACCCGCAGACAAAATAATATCTGTACCCGAGGTCGATGAGTTCTTTGCTCCCTTCCTTCTTGCTACCGTGGTCCAGCTCTTCGCTTACCACATAGCCGCAGGCAGAGGGTGCGACGTCGACAAGCCGAGAAATCTCGCAAAATCGGTAACGGTTGAATAAAAAATACAGGTGCGACTCATAAGTGAGTCGCACCTGTATTTTTTTATCTGCCTCTCTGAAGAAGAAGTGGTGTAAAACACATAAATACAGTACCGATAAGGATACTGAAGATTGCTGCGCCTATAAGCGCCGGGAACAGAAAACCAAATGCTGCCCCGACAAGGATCACAGCAGCGATCGGCAGAAGACCGAAATAGATAAACATTATCTGCACCACCTGCTTTATCGTCTTTCCCGCCGATACAGGCACCGAAACGTCTATAAAAGTGCCGACGTTTGATGAGTAGAAATCAACGCTCACAATAAAAGCAAGCATACCGAGTGCACGAAGCGGATCGGCACCGAGCAAAACAGCTGAAAGAATAAATCCGGGGAGCAGATCGAGTAAGCAACTGACACTGCCGCCGAGTAAAGAATAAAACAGCTTTGAAAACATGCTTTCAGGCACGCTGTAAAATAAAGAATTTTGAATATCCGACGCTACGGGATTTCCAAGCGAACGGTAAAAAACAAGTCCACCAAGTAATAATGAAACTACCGTGAAGCTCTCATACTCAAATACGAACTTCATTAAAAGAACTGCCCCGAGGGAGACAATAAGATAGGTATCGGTAGTTTTTGTAAGCACCTTCAAATGGGCAAACCTATATCGGTTATACATCGTCTTCCAGAAAAAAATGTTTGCGCCGCTGCCACGGTCAAGTCTGTCACGAACGAGAGCCTCGCTTCTGTCCTTTTTACGCTTGATGAGCTTATTTTGTCCGTCTTCAACTGCCCTTGCAAGCTCCGCTGTCTCGGCCGACCTTGCCATTGCATCCTCATAGAAATCACATTTTACCGCACGTATTATAAGGACGAGAACGGCTATGCCTATAATGAGTAACAGGGCAAGTATACCCGAAAGCAGGTATTCTCCGCCGAAAAGAAGTTTCGGAACAGCCTTTATCCAGCCAACGACCGGAATATATCTTGATACAGGCGAGCAGAAAAATCCCGTAAGCGCCTCGAACATATTCATATCTCCCAGCCTGTAATAAAGGAAAAACGATATTCCGAGGATGCCGACAAAGGCATACAGTGCAGGACGCAAAAATCTCTTTACCGACTCGTGAGTAGAGCATAGTGCATACATAAGCACGCTTATCAGCTTTCCGTATGCAAGAATAATGAACCAAGCAAAGAAAAGCGAGCAGGACTGCCAAAGCCCGAGCCCTAAATTCATCATCAGATTCGGAAGCTGGAAAATGAGGTAAACGCTTGCGAGAAGCATAGTTCCCATCTGCGTCATAAGCCTGAACATAAGCACCGATTGAGGTCTCATCGGCGATGCAAAAAGCAGATTTACATCAGCCATTAAGAATATACTGCTTCCGCTCTTCTCTCCCGTAAAAATTGACCAAACAAAGACCAGCACTGTTATTGCAAGCACTGCAAGCTCAAGTATATCAGATGTTATTTCAGGGTCACTCTCAAACGGTGTAAGTTCGTTTTCCATACCACTTGCATCGGGGCTCTCCTCCGGCAATATCTCTACGGTTTCGTCGGATATCGAATCATTCTCCGAGAACTGATCCTCCGCCCATGCGGCACCGAGCCCTATAAGAACGCCTATGAGAATGCAAGCAAGGAAGAAAACAGCCACCCAGGTCTTAAACAGCTTTTTTTTCTGATTCTTGACTGAATGAAGCGAATAATAAAGAAACATTCTCATAACGTCATTCCGCCTTTTCGCTCTCCGATTCGGTTATCGCAAAGAAGAGCTCCTCAAGCGTTTTTCCGCTCTCCTCAATCTCGCTCTTTGATACGTTAGCCATAACGTGTCCCTTTTGCATGATGATAGTTCTATCCCAAAGGTTTTCGATGCTGTCTATCATATGGGTGCTGACAAACACCGATGCGCCCGAAGCCTTAAGTGAAAGAATTATCTCCTTAAGCTCTTTTATAGCGTGTGGATCCAGGCCTATCATAGGCTCGTCCATAAGCACGACCTTCGGACGCGGAAGAAGCCCAAGACATATATTCAGCTTCTGCTGCATGCCCTTTGAAAGCTCGTCACCGAATTTTTTCTTCTTATCCGTCAGTTCAAATCTTTCAAGCAGCTCCTCGGCATATTCCTTATAATCTGTCAGCTTATATGCTCTTGCTATAAACTCTATATGCTCGGAAACAGTCAGATTGGGA
>SVUB01000019.1 GCA_015063495.1 Oscillospiraceae bacterium | reverse complement strand
GACTACCCTTATAAAAAAGCTGATTAAAGAAGCATATGCGGGAGAAAAACTTGTCCTTATTGAAAACGAGTTCGGTGAAATCGGAATTGACGGTGGATTTATGCGCGATGCGGGAATAGAGATAACCGAGATGAATTCGGGATGCATCTGCTGTTCCCTTGTCGGCGACTTCGGAAAGGCATTAAAAAAGGTCATAGCTGAATTATCACCCGATAGAATCCTCATCGAGCCCTCGGGCGTAGGAAAGCTCAGCGACGTTATAAAGGCGGTAAAGCAGTCCGCCGCAGAGGGCGCAGAGCTTGGTGGATTTACGACAGTTGCCGACGTAAACAAATGCAAGATGTATATAAAGAACTTCGGAGAATTCTTCTGCGATCAGATAGAAAACGCAGGATGCATAGTCCTTAGCCGTACGTCTACCGCAAAGGAAGAAAAAATAGCCGAGGCGGTTGCACTTCTAAGGGAACATAATCCCGATGCTGTTATCGTCACTACCGATTGGGATAAGCTCGACGGCAAAACGCTCCTTGAGGCTACTGAGAGAAAAAATTCACTTGAGGCAGAGCTCGATAAGCTCGTTCACGAGCATCACCACCATCATCATGATCACGATGAACATTGCGACTGCGGTTGCCACGACCATCATGAACACCATCATCATGATCACGATGAACACTGTGACTGCGGATGCCATGAGCATCACGATCACCATCATCACGAGCATGATGAGCATTGTGACTGCGGTTGTCACGACCACGAGCATCATCACGCTGATGACGTGTTTACAAGCTGGGGAATCGAAACCGCAAAGAAATTCACCTGTGAGGAGATACAGGCTGTGCTTGACGCCTTTTCGGAAGGTGAGGGCGGTATGATACTTCGTGCGAAGGGTATAGTAGAGGGCAAGGACGGCGAATGGATCCACTTTGACTACGTTCCCGACGAGAGTAACGTACGCATAGGCACGGCCGACATTATAGGCAGGATCTGCGTTATAGGTGCAGGACTTGATACTGCGACAATAACTTCAAAATTCGGAGTTTAAGCTATGGCAAGAGATATGATACCCGTTTACCTATTTACGGGATTCCTTGAATCGGGCAAAACCAAGTTCATTCAGGAGTCTATGGAGGATAAGAAATTCAATTCGGGAGACAAAACGCTCCTTCTTGTCTGCGAGGAAGGAATAGAAGAATATGACCCCTCCTCTTTCTGGGGGCAGAACGTCTATTTTGCTCAAATAGAAAACGAGGAGGACCTCACCGAGGAGAACCTTACTCGAATCGCAAACGAGCATATGCTCGACAGAATAATAATCGAGTATAACGGAATATGGCAGCTTCCTGCCCTTTATGCAGCAATGCCGAAAAACTGGGCTATATATCAGCAGATGTTCTTTGTGGACGGAAGCACTTTCCTTACGTATAATGCTAATATGCGCTCACTTGTCGTTGATAAGCTCAATGACGCCGAAATGGTCATATTCAACCGTGCAGACAGTCCGAACGTTGATAAGGAGCAATTCCACAAGATAGTCAGAGGAATAAACCGCCGCTCGGCCATAATCTACGATTATCCCGACGGCAAGGTCGAATATGACGAGATAGAAGATCCTCTTCCATTTGACAAGAATGCACCCGTTATTGAGATAGGAGACGACGATTACGCACTTTGGTACAGAGATCTATCCGAAGACCTCGAATTTTATATCGGCAAAACAGTCAAATTCAAAGGTATGGTTGCAAGAAGCCCCGAGCTTTCATCAAATTCCTTTATAATAGGCAGACCTATAATGACCTGCTGTGCTGATGACATTGCATATAGCGGTCTTGTATGCCGTGTTCCCTCTCCAACCCCACTTCGTGATGGGGAATGGGTAACGGTAAAGGCGAAAATATCTTATGAGAACTGCAACCTCTATAAGAAAAAAGGCCCCGTTCTGACCGCCGACGGAACGTCCTTTGCCGTAAAGCCTCAAAATGAAGTCGCAACGTTTTATTAAGAGGTATCAGGTATGGAAATAGGTATAAATCTTCAAAGTGCTGCATGGTGCCCGACAGAGAAGCAGGCAAAGCTTATGAGGGAAAATTCTTTCACCAGAACATTTATGATGTCTGACGACTGCTCTGCTACGCCCGAAACTATAGATCTCTTTCGCAATTACGGAATAACATTTGACACTCTTCACGCCCCATTCAGAACCATAAACAACATATGGAAAGACGATGAGAGCGGCGAGAAGACACTAAATGAGCTTATCTGCGGTGTAAAAAAATGTGCAGAGCTCGGAATACCCACTCTTATAGTTCACCTATCCTCGGGCAGACCTGCACCGAGAATAAACGATATAGGTCATAGCCGATTTGACCGTCTTATGTCAATCGCAAAAGAAAATAACATACAAATTGCGTTTGAAAATCAAAGATACGTAGCAAACATAGCAGATGCACTTGAGAGCTACCCTGAAGCCGGCATGTGTTGGGACGTGGGACACGAAGGGTGCTTCACACCCGGCAAGCATTTTATGCCACTGTTTGGCGATAGACTTGCAGCACTTCACATTCACGACAACAACCTAATATATAACGGAGACGATCATCTTCTCCCCTTTGACGGAAAAATAGATTTCGACTATGTCGCACGAGAGCTTGCACGCCTCTCTTACGGCGGTACGATAATGCTCGAGGTCTTCTGCGAAAACGAGCCCTATAACAGCCTTGCACCCGAGGATTTTTATAAAAAAGCCGCAAGTAGCGCAAAAAGGCTTATACAAAAAATATACGAATAGAAAAATAGAAAAAAGTGGTTGCGATAGTCGCAACCACTTTTTATTATTTAGAGCCCGTCTCTATAAAGAATAGACTGGCCTAATCTATCAGACTCAAAGCAAGCCTCAAGAATGCTTAGCACTCGTCTTACTTCACTTAGCTTAATGAGCTGTTCCTCTTTTCCGTCTACCGCCGCCACAACGTTCCTGTAGAAATCGTGGACATCGGATGTCGGAAGCTCCTTTTCGTAATTAACTATCGACAAAGCATCTCTCGGCGCCATAGTTTTCGTTATGCCGGCCGCAGTCTTAACTGGAGTTACCTCTTTCTCTTTCCATATCTCCATCTTTGAGACCTTACAATTCTTGTTCCACCCTTCAATAAGCGCCGTTCCCTCGGTGCACTGCATATAGAAACGAGGCAAAGTGATAAAATTGTAAGTCGACACCTCAACCGTCGCTCTCTTGCCCGACTCAAATGTCAGCATAAGATGAAATCCGTCGTCGACCTCGGCGTTTGTTATATGCGTAAGCTCACAATAAAGCTTTTTAATCTTCTCGGGGATAAGAATAAGCATCTGGTCTATAAGATGTACACCCCAATCAAGCACCATTCCACCGCCATATTTCTTAAGTTGTCTCCAGTCGCCGGGTATACCGCGTGAACCGTGAACTCTGGACTCTATATTGATAGTCTCGCCAAGCTCTCCGCTGTCTATTATATTCTTTATCGCAAGAAATTCTCCGTCCCAGCGTCTGTTTTGATGAACTGTAAACAGCTTACCTGCCTTTTTTGCAGCATCGCACATCTCGTCAAAATCAGAAAGCGACATCGAAACAGGCTTTTCACATACGACGTTTTTCCCTGCCTCAAGAGCACGGACAACTATATCCTTGTGCGCATCATTTGATGTAGCGCATACAATTATGTCTACGTTTCCATCACTCAATATATCCTCAAACGAGCTGTAAGCATAAATACCCGCCTGCTCTGCCGCAGCGGTTCTCTCCGGCTTTATATCGTAAATTCCGCAAAGCTCGGTGACGTCACTACTTCTCACCTGCTCTGCATGCCAGCTTCCCATTCCGCCGTATCCAACTACGGCAACTCTTTTCTTCATAATATAGCCTCCTAAATCACTCTTATTAAGCTATAAGAACAACATTTCATTACCACAACGTATTATAAAACAAAATATGCGCAACTTCAAGACATAAATGGGTTAATTACAGACAAATATTGTCCTTAGCCACTATCTACGCCAAGAAAAAGCGCATATTATTGTTTATACAATATATTGACCAAAATCACGAACCAAAATTAAAGAAGTTTCCTACCTCGCCGTCTGTAAGCAGTGACTTTATAAGCCTCTGCGCACGGATAGCAATAAAGATAATGCCTCCAAGAGCAAGTGCGGAAACCATAAATACCGCAGAAACGGCATTCATATGAAGGATAGCTTTTTCTTTGTTCTTCCTTGACATGGTAAGACCTCCGAGTAACTTTAATATAGTACGATTATACTTTACCACATCCGTGCGTATTTGTCAAGCGATATAACATTTTTAGCATGTAAAATGATCAGAGAATCCAACAAAAAATCTAAATAGCGTATTAAAAAATACCATCTCAAACAAGATTATAAATAAAATGAGTTTTTTGTAAAAAACACTTGACAAAAGGTAAAAAAAGTGATATAATATCTCCCGTTGAGAAGATCTGGGTGTGGCGCAGCTGGTAGCGCGCTACCTTGGGGTGGTAGAGGCCGCAAGTTCAAGTCTTGTCACTCAGACCAGTGTGAGTGTCCATAAGGACACTCACATTTTTTAATATCATTTATGAATATTCCAACCAATAAAGCCTTGGAAACGAAATGTTTCCAAGGCTTTGTTTTTGTTATGTTGCATATTGTCACCGTTTTCTGAATACACTTTATCTAAAAGTATTCAGAGGTGAAAATATGAAGCGTTCTATTTCTCTGTGGCAACTGCTCGGATTTGGTGTAGCATCACTCGGCGGAACAATACTGCATTTTCTCTATGACTGGACAGGCGAAACGGTATGGGTAGCGCCATTTTCAGTAATAAACGAATCGACCTGGGAGCATATGAAGCTGTTATTCTGGCCGATGTTCATTTTTGCAATCACAGAGAGCTTTTTCTTTAAGGACAGAGACGAATTCTGGTGTGTAAAGCTCAAAGGAACGCTTCTCGGGCTCATTCTCATTCCAGTGCTCTTTTACACCTACAACGGCGCCATAGGAAAATCTCCCGACTGGCTGAATATTACAATATTTTTCGTCTCGGCTGCTGTTGCCTATATTTTTGAAACACGTTTGTTTAATAAAGAAAGCACTACCTGCCGACACCCAAAGCTTGCCATTGCAATTCTTTGCGTAGTTGCATTGTTATTTGTATTATTCACCTTTGCCACCCCAAAAATCGGCATTTTCAGAGATCCACTTACGGGCACGTACGGAATCTGAGAGGGAGGAATACTATTTACTGCTATTATCCGCCATACATCAGCCACAGATAGATATATGCAGGAACAATAGCCGCCAGCGTAAACGGAATTCCTATCTTGAAGAAGTCGGAATTTTTGACAGTATACCCTTCTCTGCGCAGAATTCCTATACCCGTGATGTTTGCAGATGCTCCTATCGGCGTACAGTTTCCACCAAGCGTAGCACCTGACAGAAGACCGAAATACAACACTGTAGGGTCAACACCAAGAGCCGTTGCCATTCCACCGATAACGGGAATCATCGTTGCAACGTACGGGATATTATCTATAAATGCAGAGATAAGCACGGAAGCCCATACTATGACTGTATAAACAAGGAATACGCTGCCGCCGCCTGTCTTTGCGAGGAGATTCGCAGCTGCATCTATAACCCCTTGCTCTGAAACACCACCTATAATAACAAACAGACCGAGAAGAAGACCTATAGTCTGGAAATCGATCTCCTTCAGGGGAGCGATGAGAGCTGAAATGGCCTTCTTTTTTATGAGATTATATACAAGTCCTATCACAAGAAGCACACAGCATATAAGTCCGTTGGTTATATCAGGTTTGTTTTCAATAAACGACGCAATGATAAGCAGTACTATAGTTCCGAGAAGCAAAATCGAGGGAACGTAATCCGTTACCTTCGTTCGGGTCTCAGCCTTAGGTATAGCGGCCTTCTCACGACGGAAAAGAAATGCGAGAATAATTGCCGAAATAACTGCACCAAGCTCTACAGCAAAGAATATACTCGGTCTTCCTTTATACCAGAAAAAATCGGTGAAGCTCATATCAAGAGCAGAGCCGAGCATAATTGCAGTAGTATCTCCGACGAGCGTTGCGGCCCCCTGAAGGTTTGATGAGACAGCAACAGCTATAATGAACGGCACGGGATTAGTATTCAATTTTTTGCAGATCTCGAGTGCTACGGGAGCTATCATGAGCACTGTCGCAACGTTATCTACAAATGCCGAGATAACTCCTGCAAAGAGCGCCATAGCGACTGCCGCCTATTTTACGTTCGGAACTCTTTCCATAATAATGTCAGCAAGAAGCTCAGGCATTTTGCTCTCGATAAAGAGCGCAACGATACCCATCGTTCCCGCTATCATTAAAAGCACGTTGAAATCTATCGTTCCAAATACCTTACCGATCGGAAGCATACCCGTCACAACGAAAACAAGCGCCGATGCAAGAGCTATGTACGGTCTGTATTTAGAAAATACCAGCATAAGCACGTAGGTCAAAGCAAAAAGAGCAAGTGCAATATACATCATCATAAAAAATTCCCTCGCATCCTATTTTTCAGTCCGAGGAGACTGTAATCACTACTGTTATTTTATCATATCCTGTCGCTTTTTTCAAGTGAGAAAAAATATTTAGTCCTTGTCAAAAATCACCAGATAAAAGGAATAAGTCTGTATTTAACTCTTTTTTTATACTCAGTATAGCCGTCAAGTCCCGATTCAAGCACCTTTTCCTCATTGACTATCCTGATGGCAATAACCGCTACGTAAGGCAGAAAGCAAAGAAGCGACCAAAGTGAGCCGAGAACCAACGGAATAGAGAGAAATAGCCACACGGTTACGGCATACATCGGATGACGTACTATACCGTAAAGTCCCGTATCCACGACCTTCTGCCCCTCTTGTACCTCGATAGTTCTTGAAAGGTAAGCGTTTTCACGCATCACTTCAATATAAAAGGCATATGAGACAAGAAGAATAGCACTTGCAAACACGCAGAGCCAAGCAGGTACGTGTGACCAAGAAAATCTGAAATCAAGACCGGCAACAATAAAGCCCACGATAAACAAAATCCCCGAAATTGCAACTACTCCCTTTTGAGTGTCCTCTTTTTCCTTTGCTTTAAGTCTTTTTTCAAGAAGTCCCGGTGATTTAATCAGAAGAAACGCACCAAAAAGCAGCATAGGAAGAAAGAGCAAAACTATAAAAAGCCATCCGTTAGGGAAATTCAAGGTGCCTGCAGGAACAAAAATCATTGTCCCAACCAAGGCGATTCCAAATGCGAATTTTACAAGTGCATTAAGACCGAGCTTCACATTCTTTCTCCCTTCTTTTAATCTCCCGTGAGACCACACCGAGTAATACAAATCCGAGAACCATGGCAAGTGCATTTACGCCAACAAAATTGAGCCATATGCCGTCAAGGCCAAGTGTCCACAGAGAGCCAAGCATAATTACGGGGAAGACAAGAGCCACGCCTACCGACATAAGGGTTGCGAGAACAGGCTTTTCAATGGCACTGAGAAAGCTCTGAGTCATAACGGCAAACCATCTGAACAGATAAGCAAAGCAGAACAGTCTTATTGCATGAGCAGAAATCTCAAGGAGTCTTATATCCTTTGCATCCGCAAAAATTGACGCTATAACGTCCGGGAAGAAGAAAAGCACAGACGTCGAAACAAGGCCGACGACTGCCGTGCCGATATAACCTCTCTTTACTATTTGCTTTACACGTCCGTAATTTTTTGCGCCCCAGTTATAACCTATGGCGGGGGCAAGAGAATCGCTGATGCCGTAAAGGAGTGGCCAGCACAGGTCACTTGAGTACATAAGGATTGCATAAACGGCAACAGCAGTCGTTCCTCCACCCTCTCCAAAGGTCCTTGCACCGATAGTCATAAGTGAGATATTCATAATTATAGAGGTCACACGCCCCGCAATGTTACTAAGGAAGACGGGCGAGCCGCAGGCTGCTATCTGCTTAAGCATAGAGAGACTGAACGTCGGTCTTGCAAACCTAAGAAGCGTTTTTTTCATAAGGAACGGTATCATTGCCACAACAGAGCAGATGCACATAGAAAGGCTCATCGCAAGTGCCGAGCCTACAACGTCCATATTAAGTCCGAAAAGAAAGAAAATCAGCAGACCAAGCGTAACTACGTTACAGCCGATGTTGATAAACATACTGGTTTTTACGTAACCGCAGATGCGCAGATAATTGTCCATCGCAAAAAATATCGTAGCAAACGGCCCGAGAAGTGCGCACGTGCGCAGGTACCTTACCGAAGTACGCAGCAGCTCGTCATCTGCTCCCATCATTTTCGAGAGTGGCTCTGCGGCAAAGAACATTACGCTTCCCATAAATAAAGAAGCGAGAAATATCATAATCACCGAGCAGGAAAAGACGTTATTTGCCGTTTTATAATCCTCTTTTCCGAGGGAAATCGAAATCGGTACAGATGCACCTACCCCTATAAGGTCGGCAAGTGAAAAATTTATCATGACGAGTGGCATAGCTATGTTTACCGCCGCAAAAGCGCCCTCCCCCAGCTTCTGACCAATAAAAGCACCCTCGATAACGCTGTATATCGACATAGCAAACATACTTATCATGCCGGGCAGAGCTATAACAAAGAAGAGCCTCCAGGGGTTCATCGTCGCATACATTATTTCAGTTTTTGTTTTCATTGTACGGTTGACTCCTCCCTGTTATTAAATGCCGTTGGCAGATATTTCTCTTTTAAGAGCACTGTAAACTCTTCTGTATATAAGCGTAGAGAAAATGAACGTAATTCCGTCGGATATTATCTGTGCGGAAACGACGCCGTAAAGTCCTATAAGATGATTCATGATAAGAAGCGTGGGAATAGCGAAAAGCCCCTGCCTGAAAACACCGAGAATGAGTGATTCCTTTCCCTTGCCCATAGCCTGGAGGCAGTATATTTTTTGAAAATTCGATATCATAAAGGGCGTTGCAAGGCAGGCAATACGAAGAAAATTCTTGCCGTAAGCTATCGTAGCCTCGTTTCTTATAAAGATCCATATTATCTGCGGAGCAAAAATTTCGGAAATAGCAATAAATGAGCATGCAACGGCAATTCCCGCAAGCTGTGCTGTGCGGGTAAACGCTCTCATTCGCTCATAGTTTTTCGACGCATAGTTATATGCAACGAGAGGCATCATTCCCTGGCAAAGTCCCATACCGATGTTAAGCGGAAGCATATCAGCCTTTACCACTATTCCATATGCCGCAACCTCAATATCGCCGTAAGAAGCAGTAATATTCGTCTTTACAATAGCCGTTATATTTGCAAGAGTTGTAGTAATTGCAGACGGAAGACCTATCGCAAAAACACCACGGACAAGACTACCCTCAAGCTTTATAAAACGGGGACTAAGCGAAAGAACTGTCCTTCCCCTCAGCTTGTAATAGACAAAAAGATAGAAGATAAGCGTTATAGTATTCGAGATCAAGGTAGCAACAGCCGCTCCCGTGACCTCGTTTCCTTTGGGAAGAATAACAAACATAAAAAGAGGATCAAGAATAATATTTGCAATTCCTCCAATGGCAAGTCCTGTGCCCGACTCCTTTGAATAGCCGGCGCTTCTGAGAAGATGGGATATGGTAAAGCCCATCGTTGACGGTATACCTCCGATAACAACCACCCAAAACAGATAATTCGAGGCGTACCCAACAGTATTATCCGAGGCTCCGAGAAGTCTCGCAAGAGGTTCGGTAAATATAAAACAGATAAGAGAATATACAGCCGCAACAACAATTGAGCCGTATACACTGAACGTGCCGACTCTTCTTGCATCCTCCTCTCTCTTTTCACCGAGAAGACGGGAAAGCAGACTTCCTCCGCCGACTCCGAAAAGGTTTGCAAGAGAATTGAGCATAAAGAAAAGTATTGTCACGACGCTTGCGGCGGCGACCTTATACGGATCCTCGCTCATTCCTATAAAAAAGGTGTCCGCAAGGTTATATATCATTGTAATAAGCTGACTTACCACCGTCGGAATGGCCATAGTAAGGAGGGCTTTTACTACCGGAGTCCTCTCAAACAGCTCTGTCTTATCGTTTCTCATCATTGTCCTCTTATAGCAATTTTTCCTTCCTAATATCCTAACATATTTATAAAAATATGTCAAGCGTATTGCATCTCTTTCTGTTTTGTGTTACAATGTTTTCCAGCAATAGGGCGAGGTGATATTATGTATATAAAGGAAGCGCTTGAGACTAAAATTACATATAGCTGCGACGTTCTCGTTGCAGGCGGAGGATTCGGCGGTATTTCTGCCGCTCTTTCAGCGGCAAGGCAGGGCAAAAAGGTAATTCTGCTTGAAAAACAGTATATGCTTGGAGGCCTTGGAACCGCAGGGCTTGTCACTATCTATCTGCCCCTTTGTGACGGCCTTGGAAAACAGGTATCGTTCGGTATTGCAGAGGAGCTTTTCAGACTTTCGATTTCTATGGGATATGAGGATAAATATCCCGAAAATTGGCTCGATGATAATGACATTTCAAAGCGTACAAACAAGGATAAGCGATTTGAGGTACAATACAACGCACAGCTTTTCGCCATTCTCGCAGAGCAGCTCCTTATAAAGAGCGGTGTAGAGATACTCTACGGCACGTATGCTGTCGGAGTAAATAAAAACGGAGACAAAATTGATGCCGTTATAATCGAGAACAAGTCAGGCAGACAGGCTGTTTCGGTAAAGGCAGTAGTAGATGCCACGGGAGATTGCGATATAGCATATTTTGCCGACGCTCCAACCGAAGACTTTAAGCAAGGCAACGTTCTTGCCGCTTGGTATTATTCCTTTGGACGCAAAGGATATAACCTTAATATGGTAGGCTTTGCGGACGTGCCCGACGATCAAAAGAATGAAAGCAACAAGGTAGAAATGCTCATTCCGAGAAGATTTACCGGACTTGACGGTAGGGAGCTCTCCGAAATGATGCAGCTTTCTCACGCCTCTACCCTAAATGACATATTAAAGAAAAGAGAAAAGGATCCCACCCTTCTTCCCACTACCATCGCAACGACCCCTCAAATACGCATGACGAGAAAAATAGTCGGCGAGTACATCCTCCACGACACCGAAATGCACAAGTATTTTAAGGATTCGATTGGAATGGTATCCGACTGGAGAAAGAGAGGCCCCGTATACGAGGTTCCGTTCTCTACCCTCTACTCTAAAAAGGTCAAAAACCTGATAACAGCAGGCAGGTGCACTTCGGTCACCGACAGTATGTGGGATATTATGAGAGTAATTCCCTGCTGTGCGGTCACGGGACAAGCCGCAGGGGCTGCTGCCGCCCTTACAGATGATTTTTCTGCTCTTGAAACAGAGGAGCTTCAGAATATCCTCCGTAAAAACGGAGTAGTCATTCACGAAAAAGACCTTGAATAAGAAAACGGCTCACTTAAAGTGAGCCGTACTTTTATTTAAGAAGTCCGCAGACTACCTTCCAGGTCCTCTCAAGAGACGCAAGGTCAAGAGCCTCGTCGGGAGAGTGTATATCTCGCATACCGGGGCCGATAGATATGATATCCATATCCGGAATGTGCGATTTTATTATACCGCACTCAAGACCTGCGTGAATTACGTTTGATTCGGGATCTTTGCCGACAAGAGAGCGGTAGACCGCAAAAAATTTTTCACGGAGAGGCGATACTCTTGCGTATTCCCAACCGGGATAGCGTCCGAGCTTTTCCATGCTTCCGCCAAGAAGTGAAGCGAGGCTTCCAAGCTCTCTCTCCGCAAAATCGAGCTGGCTATCGATAGCAGAGCGGGTAGAGAAAATGAAATTCACGGTGTCACCGTCGGTAGTTATAATGCCGAGATTACGGGAAAATTCAACAAGCCCCTTTATATTAGTGCTCATTGCAATAACGCCGTTCTGTACAGAGGAAATAAAGCCGCATATCTTATCGGTGCTTGCTTTGGTTGCCATCTTTTCTGCTGAATCAGCCTTCTCTATTCGCATAAAGAAGCTTGAATCCTCATCCGAGAGCTCTCCTCTTATTTTTGCGATAACATCGGAAGCCACCTTCTCAAAATGTACCGCATCGGAAACAGCAACTATCGCCTCAGCTTCTCTCGGGATAGCATTATCCTTGCTTCCGCCCGAAATGCTTACAAGATTAAAGGGGCAAGCCGTGCCAATCTCAAGCAGTGCTCTGCCAAGGAGCTTGTTTGCATTAGCTCTTCCCGAATTTATATTTTCACCGCTGTGGCCACCCATAAGACCGCCAAGAGAAATACGAAGAGCCACACCGTTAAAATCTACTCTATCAAGCGAAAGTGAAACTCTCTGGAATGTACCTCCCGCACATCCTACGATAACCTCTCCGTCGTTCTCGGAGTCAAGATTTATCATCTTTTTAGCACCTACAAGGCTGTAATCAAATGCCTTTGCGCCGTCAAGTCCCGTCTCCTCTTCAACAGTAAAGAGACATTCAAGAGCGGGATGTTCACTAAGTTCTCCGTCAAGAAGCGAGAGCATTATAGCAACGGCAACTCCGTTGTCTGCTCCAAGTGTCGTTCCTCTTGCACGTAAAAATCCATTATCATCGATATAAATATCGAGAGGATCCTTTTCAAAATCAAAATCAACGTCCGAATTCTTCTCGCAGACCATATCGGTGTGCCCCTGAAGAAGAACTGCAGGCTCGTTTTCATAGCCCTTTGTCGCAGGGCACTTGATAAACACGTTATTTACCTCATCTTTAACACAGTAAAGCCCTCTCTCACGGGCAAAATTCTCGAGCCAAGCCGCAATTCCCGCTTCGTTGCCCGAGCCTCTCGGTATCTTCGTTATCTCCTCAAAAAAAGCAAAAAGGCGCTCCGGAGAGTATCCTTTTATTATTTTGGCTTCCATAATTACCTCCTGTTTACGTATGTAAACGGCGCAGAACGTCAAATGAAGTACTGCGCCGTATCAATATCAGTATTTTGTCTGTCTGCGCGAAAGATTGAGCGCTCCGTCGGGAAGCACCGCTATATTGTCAAGCGATTTACCCGTACCGATAGCGACGCAGTGTATCGGGTTATCTGCCACTCTTGTGGGAATGCCCGTTATATGCGCTATAAGTCGGTCAAATCCCCATAGCAGACTTCCGCCGCCCGTCATAACTATGCCGTTGTTAAGTATATCTCCGACAAGCTCGGGGGGCGTACGCTCGATAACAGAGCAGATAGAATCAAGAATGCTCGATATCGGGTCTGCAAGAGCCTCAAGCATCTCCTGTGATCCTATGGTTACCATAACGGGAAGTCCGGTTTCAAGGCTTCTGCCCTTTACGTTCATAAACTGAGCCTCGTTATGAGGATAAACGGCTCCTATCTTGCACTTTATCGCCTCTGCGGTACGCTCACCTACAAGGATATTATACTTGCGTCTTATGTATCTTATGATAGCCTCGTCAAATTTGTCTCCCGCCACCTTTATAGACTCGGAAACGACTACGTCGCTAAGAGAGATAACTGCAATATCGGTAGTACCGCCTCCGATGTCGACTATCATATTTCCGCTTGGAGCCGCAATATCGATTCCGGCACCTATCGCTGCCGCAACAGGCTCCTCTATAAGATGAGTCTGGCGTGCACCTGCGGCAGTTGCCGCATCGATAACGGCTCTCTCCTCGACCTCGGTTATTCCGCTCGGAATACAGATCATAACTCTCGGACGGAAAACAAAATCGCCGCAAGCCTTTTTTATAAAATACTGTATCATCTTCAGCGTTACGTCATACTGGCTTATAACGCCGTCACGGAGCGGTCTTATCGCCATAATATTGCTCGGCGTTCTTCCGAGCATAGCCTGTGCCGCCTTGCCGACCTTTATCATCTTGCCGGTATTCTTGTCTATGGCAACGACCGAGGGCTCGTTTATCACTATCCCCTTGCCTTTTACGTAGACAAGGACTGATGCCGTGCCAAGGTCTATGCCTATATCTTTCGTTATAAACATCTTTCCACCTTAATTTTTTATTAAAAACATCTATTCCATTTTATTATACAACACATAAAAACAAAAATCAAGACCTGTTGCGATATTTTTAGGATTTAGAAGATATACCCGTCTTTCTTTTTCTCACAGTCATTGCAACAGAGGCGGGAACGACGTTTTTGAAGCCCTCATTCTGCAGAACAGATATACATTCTAACATGCTTGCGCCTGTCGTCACAACGTCGTCGACGAGAATAACGCTCATTTTCTTAAAGCGCTCCGGAATAAAGTAGGTATCAAATACACCGGAAACGTTTTGGAGTCTTTCGTCCTCCGTCAGATTCTTCTGCTCGCTCCTGTCTCTTTTCCTCCTGATAAGAGGAAGATAAGGCACGCCGCAAAGCTCAGAGGTAAGTCGGGCAAGCACCTCGGCATGGTCATACCCGTTCTTCATTATTCCCTTTTTGCGTCTTGGAACGTTTGTTATACAAAAGATCTGCTCCGGATATTCTTTTATATATTTCGATATCGAAAGAGAAAGCTGATTGGAAAGGAATATCTCTGCCTTTCCGTATGCTCTGCGCTTGAGAGAGAATATGAGATCCTGGACCACTCCGTGCTCACGTGAATGATATGAGACGAGCTTTATAAGCGTGTTATGTCCATTTTTACGCATAAGCCACGGGGCACAAAGGCAGTCCATCATCGCTTGCCCGCAATATGAGCATTTTTTAAGCTTTTCCTTTTCCCACTCTGCACGGCATTCGGGACAGAGTGCATCACCGCCCTTTTCTCTTATCCTCCTCGGCGCACTTTCAAGAAGCTCACCGCAGGATGCGCATTTTGGAGGGAATATAAAATCTATAAGCGTCATTCTCTACTCCGATCAAAAGTCTGCAAGTCTCTGTGCAAGTCCCGTGTATCGCATTGACTGCCTGTTGTTTTCAACCATTTTTACAATGCATTCCTCTCTTCCGACGATTATTACCATATCCTCTGCACGGGTAACTGCGGTGTACAGCAGATTTCTTGTCATCAGCATCGGAGCGCAGTCATATGCGGGGATTATAACTATCGGGTATTCACTTCCCTGGCTCTTGTGGACAGTTATCGCATATGCGTGCTCAAGGTCATCAAGCAGAGAAAAATCATACACGACCTCTTTTTCGTCAAAGCTTATGAGCATATACTGCTCCGACTTGTCTATCTCCTTTACAGTCCCTATATCTCCGTTGAAGATACCAAATCCCGAGCGGCTTGTGCTCTCCCATTCAAGGTCATAATTATTCCTTGTCTGCATAACACGGTCTCCCTCTCGAAAGACTCTTTCTCTGTGCTTATGCTCTTTTTTGCCTTTTGAAGCGGGATTCAGCTTTTCCTGAAGGATTATATTGAGGTTATCCGTACCCGCTTCACCTTTGCGAGAGGGTGAGATGACCTGTATTTTACAAACAGTATCGGGGCCGTAGGTCCTTGGCAAACGGTTTGCACAAAGGTCCGATATCGTAAGAGAGATGTCGGTATCAAGTGTTCGTGGCAAAAAGAAGAAATCGTTATCCTTTGCTGTGAGATTCGGGCATCTACCCTCGTTTATTGCGTGAGAATTCGTAACAATAAGACTCTTCTCGGCCTGCCTGAATATCACGTCAAGTCGAACGGTTGCAAATCTTCCGCTTGCAATAACGTCACGAAGCACGTTACCCGCTCCAACCGAGGGAAGCTGGTCAGCGTCTCCTATAAATATGACTCTCGCACCCGGCTTTACTGCTTTTAGGAGCGCACAGGCAAGCGAATTATCTATCATCGACGCCTCGTCAACGATTATGACGTTCTCATCAAGAAAATTTCGCTCATCACGTAAAAATACCGCTTCTTCTCCATCACCGTATTCCATTTCAAGAAGTCTGTGCACAGTCTTTGCCTCACATGAGGTAGCCTCACTCATTCTCTTTGCCGCGCGTCCCGTGGGAGCTGCAAGAGCTACCTTCATTCCCATACTTTCAAATATGCCGAGAAGCGCACGGACAACCGTAGTCTTTCCCGTTCCGGGGCCGCCCGTGAGTATCATAACACCGTTATCAAGCGCTTCTGTTATCGCCCGCCTTTGAAGCGGCGCATATTTTATCCCGCTGCGAGCTTCCTCTCGCAGTATAAATCTCTCTATGTCATCATAAGCTGTCTTCGGACAGAGTCCGTCAAGCACCACAAGCTTATTTGCAATAAAGCTTTCTGCGCTGTATGCTTCTGCACTATACGCATAGGTAACACCGCCAAGCACCGAATATTTTAACCTTCCCTGCTTTATAAGCGCATGATATGCAAGATCCGCTCTTTCAAGAGGTACGCTCAGCATCTGTGCCGCTCCCTCTATCAGCTTATCCTTCGGAAGGCAAACGTGACCGTTTCTCTGTGCGTTATGTGATAGCATATAGAGCATGCCGCTCATTATTCTTGCGTCAGAATCCGGAGAAAGAGAGAGCTTTGCCGCCATTGCATCCGCTTTTTCAAAACCAATGCCATCAATGTTATCACAAAGAATATAAGGATTCTTTTTTGCCATACTGACGGCTTCTGAACCCCATTTTTTATATATTTTTACGGTCGTAACAGGTCCAAAGAACTCCCTGAAAAACATCATAGTGGAGCGCATACCCGACTCGGCCTTAAAATTATCGGATATTTCAAGCGCCTTCTTTTTCGATATTCCGGGGATCTGTGCAAGCCAATCGGGATGCTTTTCTATCACGTCAAAGGCATCCTCACCGAATTCGTCGACGATTTTTATAGCTGTCTTTGCTCCAACACCCTTTACAGCACCTGATGCAAGGTAGCGCAGTATAGAGTCAACGTCCCCCGGCAGCTGCTTTTCAAAGCTTTCGACCTTAAACTGCCTGCCGTATTTGGGGTTATGCACCCAAACTCCGCCTATCTCGAGATGCTCGCCCTCGGCAATGTACGGAAGAGTTCCGACTATCGTTATAAGATCCCCCTTAAGCGTACCGAATTCACATATTGCGTATCCGTTTTCTTCATTACGGTAAATAACGTGCTCAACGCTTCCGGAAATATATTCTCTTCCGTTTTTATCGCGTTCTTCGCTAAATTCGGGCATAGTACTGCACTCCTTTCATAAGAGGTTAAAACAACTCCGATATTTATCGGAGTTGTTTTTGTATTTTTAAGCAAGCTCTGCGAGCAGAGGCTTTACAATGTCTGTCTTTTCCCAAAGAACGTCGATATCCTCACGTCCCATGTGACCGTAGGCCGCCGTGTCCTTATATATAGGACGGCGAAGATCAAACTTCTTTATTATTGCCGCAGGGCGAAGGTCAACGAGCTTCTGAACTGCCGCTGAGATCTTCTCCTCCTCGATCTTTGCCGTACCAAATGTATCTATCATTACAGAAACCGGCTTTGCAACACCGATAGCGTATGCTATCTGTACCTCGCACTTCGATGCAAGACCTGCCGCTACTACGTTCTTTGCGATATATCTTGCAGCATAGGAAGCACTGCGATCAACCTTTGTCGGGTCTTTACCCGAGAATGCACCGCCGCCGTGACGAGAATAACCGCCGTATGTATCAACTATTATCTTTCTTCCCGTAAGACCGCTATCGCCCATAGGTCCGCCAACAACGAATCTACCCGTGGGATTAACAAGTATCTTTGTATCCTTGTCCATCATATCCGATGGAATTATAGGCTCGATAACCTGCTTTATAACGTCCGCTCTTATCTGCTCAAGCGTTACGCTGTCGCTGTGCTGCGAGGAAACAACTATCGTATCAACACGAACAGGCTTATCATCCTGATATTCTATCGTCACCTGGGTTTTTCCATCGGGGCGAAGATAGTCAAGAGTGCCGTTCTTTCTCACGTCTGTAAGGCGTTTTGCAAGCTTGTGAGCAAGAGAGATAGGCAGAGGCATAAGCTCGGGAGTCTCATCGCAAGCAAAGCCAAACATAAGTCCCTGGTCACCTGCGCCCGTGTCAAATTCATCTGCAGTTTCGCCGTTCTTTGCTTCAAGAGACTTATCAACTCCAAGTGCAATATCGGGAGACTGCTTATGTATAGAGCTTATAACACTGCAGCTGTCGCAGTCAAAGCCGTATTTTGCTCTGTCGTATCCGATTTCACGCACCGTCTCACGAACAATCTCCTGAACGTCGATGCTCGCATTCGTGGTTATCTCACCCATTACCATAACAAGACCGGTCGTAACGCAGGTCTCGCAGGCAACACGAGACATAGGATCCTGTGCAAGAATAGCATCAAGCACGGAATCGGATATCTTATCACATATTTTGTCAGGATGTCCTTCGGTTACCGATTCGGATGTAAAAAGTACTTTTTTCATTTATTTTTCCTTTCTTCGATCAGATCTAACAAAAAAACTCCCTCGGCGCACCGAGGGAGAAACAAACCTTTGCTCATTACTCATCTCTCGGGATTTAGCACCTTGCATAAAGTAGGTTGCCGGGCTTCACAGGGCCAGTCCCTCCGCCGCTCTTGATAAGATCAGATCAGTTATAAATTTTATGACTTTGCACATTTGTGCTTAAGTATTATACAACACATTTCTCACTTTTTCAATAGGTTTTGAAAAAATAATCTGTTTTTTATGCGAAAAAGCTGACAGCTCCCGCAATTCCAAAGGAAATAACACTCATTATAACACCCGCCGCCAAAACTCCGAGAACTACCCAGAGGAAGGATTTCCAGAATTTCATCTTCATGAGAGCGGCGATAAGGGATCCCGTCCACGCTCCCGTGCCGGGAAGCGGAATAGCTACAAAAAGGAACAATCCAACGTAGGCGTATTTTTCGATCCTTCCTTTATGCTTGTCTGCTTTAGCCTCAACCCATAAGGCTATCTTTTTAAGACCTTTGACTTTCTTCATAAAATCAAGAACGACTCTTATAAACAAAAGAATAAAAGGAACGGGCAGTATATTTCCGATAACGCTGAGAATATACGTCTCAAAAAGCCCCATGCCAAATCCGGCACCGAGCGGAATCGCCCCTCTCAGCTCTATTATCGGAATCATAGAGCAGATGAAGACACAAAGCTCTTTTCCAAGCGTTTCAAATAAAAACGTTTCTATTGCTGAAACCATAAAACCTCACTTAAATGTGTAATATTTTAGACACCCTTTTATAAAGAAGCAAAGTAACTACAGAGCAGGCCGTCGCCTTAATAAGATTAAAGGGCATAACGGCAAAGACCACAAGAGTTTTAAGATCTGTTATAGCAGGGTTTACTTTCGTACCCATCCCGATTATCGTCTCAAGAGGTAAATGATAAAACTCCGAGAAAGTAGGTATGAGCACAAAATAATTCATAAGTGCGCCGACGATAATAAGGCTCGCCGTACCGCACGCAAGACCGATAAGTGCCGTTTTCAGCGACTTACGGTGCTTATATATGAGCGCTGCAGGAAGCACGAATGCACATCCCGTAACGAAATTTGCAAATTCACCGACGAAAGCTGTAGTAGTTCCGTCAAGAAGAAGATTTATAAGATTTTTAAGTAGCTCCATAAGCACTCCTGCAAGAGGACCAAGGGCAAATGTGCCGATAAGTATCGGGATCTCACTGAAATCGAGCTTATAGAACGGGGGAGCAAACCAAAGAGGAAGCTCAAAGAGCATAAGAACAGCGCCAAGCGCACTGAGTATGCCTATTTTAGCAATATACTTAAGATTAACCGTTTTTTTCATAAAAATACCTCTTTTCTCATCCGGACTTTACGAATTTATAATTCGTTTACCGTCGGCACAGGATTTTCACCTGTTCGGCGCATATTTATATGCGTTTGCGGGCTTCGGCATTTGCCGTTACCACCGGTAAGGATTTTCACCTTCCTCAAAGAATATGTTTTTAATATTAAATTTATTATATTTAGAAACGCCGAGGCGGTAAAACCACCTCGGCGTCCCCTTTTATGGCTTTAAGTTAATAATTTAACCTAAAATTAAGCGTGAATCTTGGAAACGACACCGGAACCAACGGTTCTACCACCCTCACGGATAGCGAAACGGAGACCTTCCTCGATAGCGATAGGAGTGATGAGCTCAACGGTCATAACAACGTTATCACCGGGGCGGCACATCTCAACGTCAGCGGGGAGGTTGATAACACCTGTAACGTCGGTTGTTCTGAAGTAGAACTGAGGTCTGTAACCGGAGAAGAAGGGCTTGGAACGTCCGCCTTCCTTCTCAGTAAGAACGTAAACCTGACCATCAAACTTTGTGTGGGGGTTTACGGAGCCGGGCTTACAAAGAACCTGACCACGCTCGATCTCGTCCTTAGCTACACCACGGAGAAGAAGACCAACGTTGTCGCCTGCTTCTGCCTGGTCAAGGAGCTTGTGGAACATCTCGACACCGGTAACGGTTGTCTGTCTTCTCTCTTCGGTAAGACCGATGAGCTCAACTACGTCGTTAACCTTGATTGTACCACGCTCTACACGACCGGTAGCAACAGTACCACGGCCGGAGATAGAGAATACGTCCTCAACAGGGAGGAGGAAGTCAAGGTCAGCCTTACGCTCAGGAGTAGGAATGTAGGAGTCTACATTTGCCATGAGCTCAAGGATAGGAGCATACTCGGGAGAAGAAAGGTCTGTGCTTGTGGACTCAAGAGCATCACGAGCAGAACCACGGATGATCGGAATATCGTCACCGGGGAAGTCGTAGGAGCTGAGAAGGTCACGAATTTCCATCTCAACGAGGTCGAGAAGCTCTGCATCGTCAACAAGGTCAGTCTTGTTCATGAATACAACGATTGCAGGAACGCCAACCTGACGAGCAAGAAGAACGTGCTCACGTGTCTGCTGAAGAGGTCCGTCAGTACCTGCAACAACGAGGATAGCGCCGTCCATCTGAGCAGCACCGGTGATCATGTTCTTAACGTAGTCGGCGTGGCCGGGGCAGTCAACGTGAGCGTAGTGACGGTTCTCAGTCTCATACTCAACGTGACGAGTGTTAATTGTGATACCTCTTGCTCTCTCTTCGGGAGCGTTGTCGATCTGGTCATAAGCCATGAATTCAACGTTACCAGCTGTGAGAGAAAGGGTCTTTGTGATAGCTGCTGTAAGAGTTGTCTTACCGTGGTCAACGTGACCGATAGTACCAATGTTTACATGGGGTTTCGTTCTTTCGAATTTTTCCTTAGCCATTGCTAAATCCTCCTAAAATTTATAAATTATTTTTATTTTTGCAAATAGAAATTACTTCTTTGCACGTGCTGTGATGATAGACTCCTGAATGGACTTAGGCACTTCTGCGAAGTGGCTGGGCTCCATGGAGTACTGTGCACGTCCCTGAGACTTGGAACGAAGGTCGGTTGCATAACCGAACATTTCGGAAAGCGGAACGTGAGCAAGGACTTCAGTTACACCTGTGCCGGGCTCCATAGACTGGATAGCACCACGGCGGGAGTTGAAGTCACCGATGATATCGCCGAGATAGTCATCGGGAGTGATAGTAACGACCTTAACGATAGGCTCTGTAAGAACGGGGTCTGCAAGTCTCATAGCTTCCTTGAATGCCATAGAACCGGCAATCTTAAACGCCATTTCTGACGAGTCGACTTCGTGGTAAGAACCGTCGTAAAGTGTTACCTTAACGTCAACGACGTTGTAGCCTGCAAGAACACCGTTCTGCATAGCGCCCTGAATACCCTGGTTAACAGGCTCGATGAATTCCTTCGGGATCGCACCGCCGGTAACAGCGTTGACGAACTCGTATCCTGCTC
>SVUB01000018.1 GCA_015063495.1 Oscillospiraceae bacterium | reverse complement strand
GAGCCACGGGTGCCTCTTTCGCATTTTCATTATGCCAGTCTGCTACAAAACGCTCAAGGCGTCCGATAGCAACAGGCTCGAACTTGACGCCAAGCGTACACTTCTTCTCGCACTGGTTTTCCTGCGGACAAACTCTGCCGCAAACAGCGGGAAGCGAGGAGGATTTGTTTATTTCAAGGTAAGCGCCCTCAATATCGCCCTCTTTTATCTTTGAGATAAAGTCGGGAATATGTACGTTTACAGGGCAACCGCTCACGCACGGCTGATTTTTACAGGCAAGGCATCTCTCTGCTTCTCCCTTTGCCATCTCGTACGTATATCCGAGCGCAACCTCATCAAAGTTGCGTGCTCTTACAGAGGGCTCTTGCGTCGGCATTTCGTTTCTTTTCGGGTTTATTGCCATTTTACCAAAACTCCTCCTTTAAGCCTTTTTGAAGAGATTGCACGCTTTTTCATATGCGTGGCGCTCAAAATCTGCGTACATTCTGCCCCTTGACATTGCCTCATCAAAATCGACCTCATAGCCGTTAAAATCAGGTCCGTCAACACAGGCAAACTTCGTTATCTTTTTTCCGTCTCGATTAAGAGTGAGTCGGCAACCGCCGCACATTCCCGTACCGTCTATCATTATCGGGTTCATCGAAACGGTCACGGGCACACCGAACGGCCTTGCTGTCTCTACGACGAATTTCATCATTATAAGCGGACCTATCGTTATTATCATATCGAATTTATCGCCCGCCTCAAGCATCTCGCGAAGAGGAATGGTAACGTTTCCTTCTCTGCCGTAGGAGCCATCGTCTGTCATAACGGTGAGACTGTCAGAGCACGCCTTAAATTCATCCTCCAGAATGAGAAGGTCCTTATTTCTGAAGCCTATAATACTTGTAACAGATGCGCCAAGACGGTGAAATTCCTCTGCAACAGGCATAGCGATAGCACACCCTACGCCTCCACCGACGATGCAGACCTTCTTTATTCCCTCTGTATGAGTAGCCACACCGAGAGGTCCGACAAAGTCTTCTATATACTCGCCCTGCTCTTTTCTGCCAAGTGCCGCCGTTGTTGCACCGACTATCTGGAATATTATTTTGACCGTGCCGTTCTCTGCACTGCATCCAGCAACGGTAAGAGGTATTCTCTCCCCCTCCGCATCCGTACGCAGGATTATGAACTGCCCGGGTTTTGCCTTTCTTGCAACGAGCGGTGCCTCTATTTCCATCTGCGTTACAGTCGGATTGAGAGCTTTTTTTGTAACTATTTTGTACATTTCTTATTCCTCATATATTAAACTGCAAAAATATCGGTTATAATCAGTAATTATAGCACATTTTCTCCCAAATTGCACTACTTTTTTGAAAAAAATATCATTTTACACTCGCTTATCAAGTTTATCTTGACTTTGAGGGCACAAAATGATAAAATATGTCATACACTTGAGTTAAAGGTGGGATACAATGAAGATATTTCTGATAATCACTTTGTTTATAATATTTCTCGTTCTGCTCTGCTCTTATCTTGCATATCTGAAAGCCTTTCATAACAGCAGAGGCAAGAAAAAAGACACATCGGTACTGCCTGACGGCGAGCAATATAAAAAGGTAACAAGCTTTACAGACGGGCTCCGTGCCGAAATGGAAGCACTTGAATGTGAAAAAATATACATCAAATCGAGAAGCGGTCTTAAGCTTGCAGCAAGATATTATCACGTGTGTGACGGTGCGCCGCTTCACATACAGTTCCACGGATACAGAGGCTCTGCACTAAACGATTTTTGCGGTGGAAATAAGCTTGCAAGAGAATTCGGTCACAACACCCTCGTTATTGACCAGAGGGCACACGGCGAGAGCGAAGGACACACGATAAGCTTCGGAATCAAAGAGCGTCTTGACTGCATTGACTGGGTAAATTATGCGGTGGAAAGATTCGGAAGTGACATTAAGATATTCCTCTCGGGAGTTTCTATGGGTGCAACCACGGTGCTCATGGCATCGGGTGAAGTACTACCGCCAAATGTTGTAGGTGTGATCGCAGATTGCCCTTATTCATCACCGAAGGAGATAATACTTAAGGTGTGCGGCGACATCGGTCTGCCCCCAAAGCTCTCCTTCCCGTTTGCCTATCTCGGCGCACTTATTTTCGGACATTTTAATCTAACTGAATGCAGTGCAGTCGATGCTGCCCGTCGCTCAAAAATCCCGATTCTGCTCGTTCACGGAGAGGACGATGATTTTGTCCCGTGTGAGATGAGCCGAAGAATAGCAGCGGCCAATCCCGAGAAGATAACCTTTGAGACGTTCCCTCTTGCAGGACATGGACTCAGCTTTGTTGCAGACTCCGAAAGATACGTAAAGATACTTGGTGATTTTATCCATCGTGTAATATAAAGATACCGCACGGCATTGCCGTGCGGTATCTTTATCAGATTGCATACTTTTTGCTGAAATTTGAGTATTCGAGTGTAAAATCCGAGCTGTCTCTGCGCATTTGGCGAAGTGATTCGTGAAGGTTGAGATCACCTTGCATAGTATCTATCACGCATCCTGCAATATTTGAGCAGTGGTCGGAGGTACGCTCAAGATTTGTAAGGAGATCCGACCAAACGAATCCCGCCTCTATCGTACAGCCACCCTGCTGCATTCTGCGGATATGATTTGCTCTGAGTTTTTCCTTAAGCTCGTCGATCACCTGCTCAAGCGGTTCGACCATGCTTGCCGCATGAACGTCTCCGTCAACAAAAGCATTAAGCGAGAGTGAAAGTATCTCATTTACCGCACCGGAGAGCACCTTAAGCTCCCTCTGGGCTTCCTCAGAAAAGGCGAATTCCTTTTCCCTCATCTCTTCTATTGATTCAATGATATTTACGCTATGGTCGGAGATTCTCTCAAAATCTCCAATGACACGAAGAAGCTTTGCTGCCTCGGCACTCTCGGCATCGCCTATCTGAAGGCTACTTAGCTTAACAAGATAAGTGCCGAGCGCATCCTCATAATTATCCGTTTCGTCCTCGGCTTCTCTTATTTTTTCAGCAAGAGCGGGGGTATATTCCTTAAGTGACGAAAGAGACTCTCTGAATGCCTCCACTGCTATCCTTGCCATATCCGCAGTCAAAACTCTGCAGCGCTCAAGAGCGATGGGAGGAGTTGTGAGAAGACGATCATCAAGCATAGACTGCTTTTCCTCTGTCTTTGCCGCAGGAACGATAGCGTTTGCCAGTTTTTCGAGTAGCCCCGACATAGGAAGCAGAAGAAGTGTACATAAAATGTTAAAAGCAGAGTGGCTGATAGCAATTCCCGCAAGGCTTGCAGGTGCATCGAGCATAGCCGGTGCAAATATAGCCTTTACAATACTGAAAACAATGAGCCATACTACTGTTCCTATTACGTTAAAGGAAAGATGAACTACTGCGGCACGCTTTGCATTCTTGTTTGCGCCAACAGACGAAAGCATTGCCGTCACGCAAGTACCGATATTCTGACCCATGATTATCGGTATAGCCGCACCGTAGGAAACCTGTCCCGTGATAGCAAGTGCCTGAAGAATACCGACGGAAGCGGAGCTCGACTGAATAATTGCCGTAAGCACAGCACCGGCAAGCATACCAAGTATCGGGTTTTTGAACATAATAAAGATGTTCTGAAACGCAGGGACGTCTGCAAGGCCCGCTACGGCACCCGACATAGTGTCCATACCAAACATCAGAGTGGCAAATCCGAGAAGAACTGTTCCGACGTCCTTTTTCTTACTGCTCTTACAGAACATATAAAAAACTATTCCCACAAGGGCAAGAACAGGTGTAAATGAAGTAGGCTTTAATAGCTTAATAAATATATTGCCGCTATCTATTCCGGCAAGGCTGAGTATCCACGCAGTAACCGTCGTACCGACGTTTGCACCCATAATAACGTTTATCGCCTGACGCAGAGACATAAGGCCGGAGTTTACAAAACCTACCACCATAACCGTGGTCGCAGATGAACTCTGGATAACTGCGGTGACTCCGAGTCCGGTCAGAAATCCGGCAAGCTTTCCTGACGTGAGCTTACCCAGAATTGAGCTGAGCTTTGCGCCTGCACGTCTTTCAAGGGCCTGTCCCATAATATTCATTCCAAAGAGGAAAAGAGACAGCCCTCCGATAAGTGTTAAAACGTCAAAAATTGTCATGCATTACTGCCTCCTCATTATTTTTCTTTATTGTATCTTAAAAATATTTTATTTTCAAGTCGAATATTTGTTTTTTCATTCGAAAAGGAAAAAATCTCTTATATTGACATATCTTATTGACTTTTTAAAAAAAGTATTGTATAATATATACATTAACTAATTTATGGAGATAATGTAATATGACAGGACAAAACGTAAGAAACGTTCTTTCAATGTTCGACCTCGATGCAAGCGCATACAGTGCAGATATCCTTCCCTACGGAAACGGTCACATAAATTCAACCTTCATCGTTGAATCAACCCCTAAATACATAGTGCAAAAGATAAACACATGCGTTTTCCCCAATCCCGATGGACTCATGAATAATATTGCTCTCGTATCGTCTCACATAACCTCTAAAATGAAAGCAACCGGTGAGGATGCATCCAGGGGAACACTTCACATTATAAAGACAAAGGACGGGCAGAATTTTGCCGAAACACCCGAAGGTGAAATTTACAGAATATTTGAATTTATCGATGCAATATCTCATGATAATGCAGAAGATCCCTCTCAGCTTTACCGTGCGGCAAAAACCTATGGTAAATTCCAGAAGATGCTTGCCGATTTCAATGCAGACAAGCTCTACGAAATAATTCCTTTCTTCCACCACACTCCAAACCGTATGAAAACTCTTGAAAAGGCTATCGCAGAGAACAAGAGCGGAAGGCTTGACAAGGTAAAAAAGGAAGTGGAATTTGCCCTTTCCTTTAAGGATAAAATATCCTATATAGTTGACGGTATTGAGAACGGCTCCGTGCCGCTCCGAGTTACCCACAACGATACGAAGCTCAATAATTTCCTCTTTGATAAGGATACTGACGAGTGCCTTTGCCTTATCGACCTTGACACTATAATGCCCGGCTCACTTCTCTATGACTTCGGAGATGCTCTCCGTCTCGGTGCATCGAGCGCCGCAGAGGACGAGACGGATCTTGATAAGGTTAATTTCTGCATAGAGCCCTTTGAGCAGTTCACGAGAGGATTGCTTGAATCTCTTGGCAGCGAGATAACCCCAAGAGAGCTTGAGCTTCTGCCCTACAGTGAGTTCCTTATGACCTTTGAAGTGGGTATAAGATTCCTTACCGACTATCTTGACGGAGACGTTTACTTCAAAACCCACTATCCCGAGCACAACATCGACCGTGCACGCAATCAGTTTAAGCTTGCCGCAGAGCTTGACTCACGCATGGAGGAGCTTGGAGCACTTGTAAAGAAAATATACAGCGAAGTAGTATAAATTAAAGTGGGTTGCCGTTCCGGCAACCCCTTTCCCTAAATAAGAATGTCACGTTTTGGAGAAAAGGAGTAAAATATGACATTTGTAACCGTACTTGGAGCAGGTACATGGGGCACAGCGCTTGCCGCTATGCTCTCGAAAGAAAACAATTATTCCGTAAAGCTATGGTCGGCGCTTGAGAGCGAGATAGCAGAGCTAAAGACCACTCACCGCCACCCAAATCTTGAAGGAATGATCCTGCCCGAAAGCATTGAGCTTGAAACAGACCTCGAAAACGCCTGCCAAGGCGCAAAAGCAGTCGTTTTTGCAGTTCCCTCGCCGTTTCTGCGACAGACTGTAAGAAATGCTGCGCCCTTTATTGCAGATGACTGCATAATAGTCGACGTAGCAAAGGGACTTGAAGCCGAAAGCTGCATGACCTTAAGTGAGGTTATAGAAAGTGAGCTTGGAAATGAGCGAGGTGGAATCGTCGCACTCTCGGGGCCCACTCACGCAGAGGAAGTGGCGGTTGGTATGCCAACGGCAATAGTTGCCTCCTCAAAAAACATGGATGCAGCAGAGAGAATACAGCACGCATTCTCGAACAGTTATTTCAGAGTTTACACGAATCCCGACATTAAGGGAATAGAGGTCTGCGGAGCTCTTAAAAACATTATAGCCATCGCCGCAGGCATTTCAAACGGTCTCGGTTACGGTGATAATGCAAAAGCCGCAATAATCACACGAGGTATGGCAGAGATAACGAGGCTCGGCGTCAGTATGGGGGCTTCCGAGATGACCTTTGCAAGTCTTGCGGGCATAGGTGACCTTGTGGTAACGTGCACAAGCCGACACAGCCGCAACGGACGTGCAGGATACCTTATCGGCAAAGGCAAGAGCCTTGACGAGGTGACAAGGGAGATAGGAATGGCGATAGAAGGCCTAAATGCCTTGCCCGCCGCCCTGAAATTTGCAGACAAATACGGTGTAGAGCTTCCGATATGCTCTGCAGTCGACAGGATAACAAGAGGAGAGCTTCATCCAAAGGATGCTCTCGGTGAGATAATGTCAAGAGCCCTTAAATCCGAATAAAAAACAAGGCAGCTTTAAGCTGCCTTGTTTTTTATATAAGCTTATATACTCCGCTTTGCTCTGTGCAAAGAGACTTTCCAAAGAAAAGCGTTAGCGCTTTTATAAGGTGCTCAGTATCATCAGCTCCCGCCGTCTCGAATGCCGAGTGCATAGCAAGCTGCGCAAGACCAATGTCAACGGTATTAAGCGAGACCTGCGTATTTGCGATATTTCCGAGTGTAGAGCCGCCCGGCATATCCGCACGGTTAGCATATGACTGCACAGGCACACCGGCTTCCTCGCAGACGAGTCTGAAAACTGCGGACGAAAGTGCATCGGTAGTATATTGCTGATTTGCATTGTACTTTATCACAACTCCACCGTTCATAAGAACGCTATGGTTCTTATCCGCATATTCCGGGTGATTCGGATGAACGGCATGGCCGTTATCGCAGGAAACAAGGAAGGAGGATGCAACCTTACATCTGTAATCCTCGTCGCTTCCACCAAGCGCAGATACCGTTCTCATAAGGACATCAAAAAGGAATGTTGAAGCTGCACCCTGCTTTGTGCGACTTCCCACCTCTTCGTTATCAAAAAGACAATATACGGGCATACTATCGCCATTTCCCGAATCAACGAATGCTTTAAGGGATGCGAAGGCACACTGCAGGTCGTCTATTCTCGGTGCAGAGATAAATCCGTTCCATTCCACGCCCTCATCGGGTGCATAGAGGAATAGGTCGGTGGTGATTATGTCCTCTGCTTTGGCATCTGCAAGTGCGGCAACACGCTCTATGAAGCTCGCACCCTCTTTTTTATCCTCTCCGATGAGCGGAAGCATATCGACAGCGGCGTTATACGCCATACCGTCATTTGCGTTTCTGTTCATATGGATAGCCACGTTCGGTATAAGAGCGCAAGGCTCACCGAAGTCTATAAGGCGAGTTTCTATTCCCCCCTGAGTGCGTACCATTACCCTGCCTGCAATAGAGAGCGGCCTGTCAAGCCAGGTCGAGCATAGCATACCGCCGTATTTTTCAACTGACAGGCGAGTGTATTTGCCGTCGGAGAGAACTGCATTTTCCTTTATCTTAAATGACGGGCTGTCGCAATGTGCGGCGGTCATCATAAATCCGCGGTAGTCATCTCGAGGAACACGGAAAGCTATAAGCGAGGATCCGTTTCTCGTCACGAAATACCCCTTGCCGCGCTGAAGCTCCCACTTTTTATTCTCTTCAAGCTCGGTATATCCCTCAACCTCAAGAAGTGCCGCCGTATGCGCTACTGCGTGGTAAGCTGTGGGTGATGTGGCAATATATTCAAAAAGCCTCTTATTTGTATCCATTTTTTCGGTCTCCGCTGTGCGGAGTTCTCCTTATTTTATTCAGAAACCGTTGATATTCCATGATGCAGAAGCTCATAGGGATTTCCACCGACAAACAGGTCAACGTCTCCCGCCTCTACCTCATATTTTCTATTTTCCGACCAAACCGCAAAGGACTTCCTATCAAGGATAAATGAAACTGTTTTTGTCTCACGTGCCCCAAGCTCTATCTTCTCAAAGCCCTTAAGCTCCTTATCTCGTCTTGCAATAGTACCGCCCTTGCCGTGAATAAAGAGCATTACCGTCTCCTTACCGGGAGCGTCGGAATCGTTAGTTACGTTAACAGACACCTTAAAGATATTCTTTCCAAGCTCTTCTACAACAAGATTGTCATATATAAACTTTGAATATGAAAGTCCGTAGCCAAAGGGATATATAACCTTTTCGCTGACATCATAGTAGTTACGCCAGAATTCGGTAACTCTGTTGTAATTTACGGGGATGCATCCGACGTTTCTCGGGATAGAAACAGTAAGCTTACCGCTGGGGTTGACCTTTCCGAGAAGAATATCTCTGATAGCGTGTCCGCCCTCCTGACCGGGGTACCAAGCGCAAAGGAGCGCATCGGAATTCTCTACTATATCTCCGATAGCATAAGGTCTGCCCTGAATGAGAATGGTGACAATAGGTTTGCCCAGCTCTCTGAGCTTCTTTATAAGGTCTGTCTGGGTGTGACAAAGCTCAATAGTCGTGCTGTCCTTGCCCTCTCCGCAGTCAATGTATTCTCCGGCCTTTGGAGCTATGTCAAGTCCGTCTCCCGTAACGTATTCCTCATCATAGGACTGGATACTGCATCCGCCTGCGCAGAAAAGAATGACATCGGCATCGCGGCATGCTTCAAGCGCAGCATCGTAATCGCAATCTTCCTCGTTATAGTTCCATCCCTCGGTATACACAAGGTTCTCGAAACCGAGCTTCAGAGCATCAAGAATATTCGAGCCCTCCTCGGGGCTTCTCTGTGCCGAGTAAGAACCGAGCAGGCAATATTTATTTACAGCATTCTGACCGATAACAACGACCTTTGTATCCTTTTTAAGAGGAAGAATATTCTCATTTTTAAGAAGAACGATACTCTCGGACGCCACCTCATAGGCAAGCTCTCTCTGAACACCGCTTCTCACGTATTCCGTGACCTTATCCTCGTAAGTAAAGGGTTCGTCAAAGAGTCCAAGCTCAAATTTCTTTGAAATCACCTTTGTGCAGGCATCGTCTATTATACTCTCGTCTATAAGTCCTTGCTCTACCGCCTCTTCAAGATAATGGAACTGTCCTTTATCGTTAAGGCTGAGCTCTATTCCGCATTTTGTGGCACGAATAGCAACGTCCTTATCCGTCGTTCCTATCTTTCCGACTACGCTCTCAAGTCCTGCGCCGTCACTCATTATGATACCCTCAAAGCCAAGCTCATTGCGAAGAACGTCGCCAAGCATATGCTTACTTACGTGAAGCGGTATGCCGTCAATAGAGCTGTAAGCTATCATAACGATATCGGTCCCGCTCTCGACAGCGGCCTTTGCCACAGGCATATGTATGTCACGAAGCTCTCGCTCTCCCATACCTATCTCTGCGCAGTGTATACCGCCCTCGCTTGCACCGCACCCTATATAGTGCTTACTGCAGGAAAGCACTCCCGCATCCTTAATGCCCTTCACGGCACGTCTTGCGAACTATGCTGTAAGGTATGGGTTCTCGCCAAAGCACTCCTCTGTTCTTCCCCAGCGTGGATCCTTTGCAACGTCAAGCATTGTAACAAAGGCTATATGATTTCCCGAAAGCTTAACTTCCTTACAGATCGAATGCATCATTTTTTCGTAAAGCTCACGGTTAAAGCAGGAGCCGGTACAAATATTATGTGGAAAAACGGTTCCGCCGAGTGCATATACACCGTGAGGAGCCTCGACCTGTATCATAGCAGGTATCGGAACTCTCGCATTCTCCATTATATATTTCTGAACGAGATTTGCGACCTTTATTCTCTCCTCAAGCTCAATGCCCGTGCCATAGAACTTTTTGACCCAATATCCGCTCCTTATAAGCCCCTCTATTGCGCCAAATCCGCCGTATTCTTTTACCCAGTTCTTAAATCTCTCGGTGAGTACTATCTCGCCGTTTACTTTTTTATAGCATTCCCATCCGGGAACCTGCTGCGTTATCTGACCGATCTTTTCCTTAAGCGTCAGTTTTTTGTTATTTCTCTTGCCTTGATGATGCTGTCGCTTATCATAATTTTTCCTCCCGACAGACATCTTACTGTGAACTGTTGGTTGTTTTATATTATAAACTATATAAAGGGTAAAGTCAATAAAAACGTATTAAAAAGAGATGTAAAAAGGCTGCTATGCAGCCTTTTTACTTATTTATCGAGAAATACCTTTGCTTCACAGTAGATGCAGCGACAAACGCCGTTTTCGGGGTCTGTCACCTTAAAGAGCTGGTCAAGCTCCTGCTCTGTCTGGGTTATGCATCGTTTATTTTGGCATATGACCTTATTTACAAGCAGATCCTCTCTGCGCTCGGGTGCTATAATGCCGTCAGCCTCGTCAAGAAGGCGCAATATAAGTGCCATACGGATGTATTTTCCGTATTTCACCTGTCTGAAATAGCACGCACGTGGATCACTGTCGATCTTAACGCTGATCTCGTTCACTCTCGGAAGAGGATGAAGGATAGCAAGGTCACTCTTTGCGCCCATAAGCTTGTCCTCGGTAAGTATGTAGCTGTCCTTGAGGCGCTCATAATCCGCAGGCTCCTCAAAACGCTCACGCTGAATTCTCGTCATATAGAGAACATCAAGCTCGGGAAGTGCCGCTTCAAGATCGGTAGTCTCAATATATTCCATATTGTTCTTGCCAAGCACTTCATAGCGCACGTAGCTGGGGATGGCAAGCTCCGAAGGCGAGATGAGCACTATCTTTATATTCTTATATCTTGCGAGTGCCGCAATAAGAGAATGAACGGTTCTTCCGTATTTAAGATCACCGCAAAAGCCTACCGTAAGATTTTCGAGTCTGCCCTTTTCACGTGATATCGTGAGAAGGTCGGTAAGAGTCTGCGTGGGGTGATTATGTCCACCGTCGCCTGCGTTGATAACAGGGACGCTCGCATTTCTTGACGCCACGTAAGGGGCGCCCTCCTGCGGATGACGCATAGCAATAATGTCGGCATACGCACTCATGACCTTTGCCGTATCAGCAACGCTCTCGCCCTTTGATGCTGACGAGCTTGAAGCCTCGGAGAAACCTATAACATTTCCGCCAAGCTCCATCATTGCCGCCTCAAAGCTGAGACGTGTTCTCGTTGATGGCTCGTAAAAGAGCGTTGCAAGCTTCTTTCCCTTGCATTTTTCGGCATATTTCGCAGGATTGTCAATAATATCCCCCGCAGTTTTTATAAGTTCGTCTATTTCCTCCACGGTAAAATCGTGAATATCTATAAGACTTCTCATTATGCCTTCGCTCCGTTTACTGCAAGATAGTTCTTTATTCTATCAACGTTTTCTCTGTTTTTCTCATCCTCGGAGAGGTATTCGATTATATCGTAAACGTCAACAACGGAATATACGGGGAAGCCAAACTGCTCCTCGATCTCCTGCATTGCGCCCTTTTCGCTCTGTCCTTTTTCCTTGCGGTCAACCATAATAAACGTTGCCGCAACCTTTACGCCCTCAAGGTGCGAAAGTATCTCCATGCTCTCACGTATAGCAGTTCCTGCCGTGATAACGTCCTCGATGATAACTACCTCTTCACCGCTCTGGGGCACGTATCCAACAAAAACTCCGCCCTCACCGTGGTCTTTTATCTCCTTACGGTTGAAGAAGAAAGGCACGTTGAGACCGTTCTTTGCAAGTGCAACCGCAGCAGATACGGCAAGGGATATTCCCTTATATGCAGGGCCGTAAAGCACCGCCTTCTTCTCACCGAGCTTCTCCTTATATGCTCTCGCATAAAACTCGCCGAGCTTTGCGATATCCTCGCCTGTCTTTATCATACCTGCGTTGATGAAATATGGGATCTTTCTTCCACTCTTTGCGGTGAAATCACCGAATTTAAGCACTCCCGCACTCTCAAGAAACTGTATAAATTCTCTCTTGTAGCTTTCCATATCTCTACTCCTTGTTTTACTTTCTGAATTATAATATCAGCAACTGTTTTCCGCTTTTTCTTTGACGAAACAGGCGCAAAGAAAAAGCTAACAAAAAGAAAGCGCCGATAAGAGGATTTCGCCGTCTGCGGACGGCGACAAGCGCACGTGCGCTTGAGCCACGCAAGCTTTTGAAAAAGCTTGACCAAAACTTTAACACCAAGCACAGCCTGCATTGTTAAAGTTTTGAGGGTTTTAGGGAACTTTTTCAAAAGTTCCCTAAGAAAATCAGTCAACAAACTCCGCAACGCATCTTTCGTATGCGGCAACAGGATCGTCCGCAGCTGTGATAGGTCTGCCCACAACGATATAGTCAGAGCCTATCTTCCTCGCTTCTGCAGGCGTCATAACTCTCTTCTGGTCGCCAATGTCTCCGTCAGCAAAGCGAACACCGGGTGTTACCGTGAGGAATTTCTCACCGCAACGCTCGTGCACCTTTCCTGCTTCAAGCGGAGAGCAAACCACGCCGTCAAGACCACTGTTTTTAGCATTCTCGGCATAGTGCATAACCACGTCAGCGATAGGAGCGTCGATAAGAAGATCCTTCTTCATCGTCTCCTCGTCAGTAGAGGTAAGCTGTGTAACTGCGATAAGGAGCGGTCTTGTTCCGTCCTCACGTGTCAGTCCCTCAATAGCCGCCTCCATCATTCTGCCTGTTCCTGCTGCGTGAAGGTTAGTCATATCAACGTCAAGGCGAGAAAGAACCGCCATAGACTTTTTAACAGTGTTGGGAATATCGTGAAGCTTAAGGTCAAGGAATATCTTGTGTCCTCTCTTCTTTATCTCACGAACGATAGAGGGGCCCTCGGCGTAGTAAAGCTCCATACCGATCTTAACAAAGGGTTTTCTGCCCGTAAATTTATCAAGAAATGCAAATACCTTTTCTGCGCTGTCAAAGTCACACGCAATAATTACGTCCTTTCCCATTATCTTACTCCTCCAATTATTTCTTTAAGTGATGTTATTCCGTATTTTTCCATAACCGACGGAAGGTCTCTTATGATATCACGGCAAACGAAGGGGTCAACAAGGTTAGCCGCACCGATCTCAACCGCCGTAGCACCTGCGAGCATCATTTCGATAACGTCCTCGGCACTTGAAACGCCGCCCATACCTACAACAGGTATCTCAACTGCGTTTGCAACCTGATAGACCATTCTCACAGCCACGGGGAAGATAGCACTTCCCGAAAAACCGCCCATTTTATTGGCAATTACAGGCGTTCTGCGTTTAAGATCTATTCTCATTCCGAGAAGAGTGTTTATAAGGCTTATACCATCAGCACCCGCCTCCTCACAAGCCTTTGCGATAGAAACTATATCTGTAACGTTTGGTGAAAGCTTAATAAGCACAGGCTTTGTAGTGACCGCCTTAACGGCTCTCGTTACCTCTGCCGCAGCCTCAGGAGACGTGCCAAAGCTCATTCCGCCTCCGTGCACGTTCGGACAGCTCACGTTCACCTCAAGCCAGCCTACCTGATCACATTTATCGAGCTTTTCGCAAGTGTAAGCGTAGTCCTCGACAGAAAAACCGCTTACGTTTGCCATTACCTTTTTGTTAAAGCACTCCGAAAGCTTCGGAAGCTCTTCCGAAATTACCTTTTCAACGCCGGGATTCTGAAGCCCAACGGCGTTTATCATACCCGAGCTGCACTCTGCAATTCTGGGGGTGGGATTACCGAATCTGGGATCCTTTGTCGTGCCCTTAAAGGAGAACGTACCGAGAATATTTATATCATAAAGCTCTGCGAACTCGTATCCGTATCCAAAAGTACCGCTTGCGGGGATTATCGGATTATCAAGCTCTATTCCGCAGAGATCAACCTTCATTTTTCCCATATGATCTCCTCCTTTTTCATAACGGGGCCGTCCTTGCATATGCGCTTATTGCCTGTGAGAGTCTTGCAGGAGCATCCCATACAAGCACCAAAGCCGCATCCCATTCTTTCCTCAAAGCTAAGCTCTCCGCTCACCTCGGTAGCTCTGCAAAGTGCTTTTAACATCGGCTCAGGACCACAGGAGTAGAAGTATGTAAAATCCTTTCCCTTCATAGCATCGGTAACAAATCCCTTTATGCCGTATGAGCCGTCGACCGTAGTTACTGCGACCGACGCACCGAGAGCCTTAAACTCATCCTCGTAGAATATCTCGTCCTTTGTATTAAAACCAAGGATCACAGATACTCTCTTTCCTTCCTCTATAAGCTTTTTAGCAAGCATATAGAGAGGAGGAACACCGACACCGCCGCCGACAAGCAGAGGTGCGTCACCGCTTAGAGAAATGTCATAGCCGTTTCCGAGTCCCGTGAGAACGTCAAGCTTACCCTCGCTCATTTCGCTCATAAGCTCGGTTCCCTTTCCTACCACCTTATAGATGATAACGAGAACGCCGTCAGTCGGCACGTCACAGACCGAGATAGGTCTGCGAAGATAGAGTCCGTCAAGCTTGATATTAACGAACTGACCGGGGATAATGCCCTCGGTGTCTCCCGCAAGAGTCATGCGGAAGACGTTTTTGGCAATTTTTATATTTTCTTTTATCTCAAATAAAGTTTGCTTCATTTTTTCCTCTTATTACGAATCTATTGTAGAGATTGTAAGGGTAGTCTCCTCAAGAACGTCGAGAAGCACTCGAACCGTATCAAGGCTTGTGAACATCGTTACGTTGTTTTCTGTCGCATACTTACGGATCTCAAAGCCGTCTCTTGTCACACCTGTGGAAGCGGGATCGCTTGTATTTATAACGTAAGCGATATGTCCCTGGCGAAGAGAATCGGCGATCTCCTCTGAGCCGTCAGAAATCTTTTTGAGCACATGGGTGCGTATACCGTTCTTTTTAAGGAATTCAGCAGTACCGCTCGTTGCCTCAATATTGAAGCCGAGGTTATAGAAGCGGCGGATGAGGGGAAGTGCTTCCTCCTTATCGCAATCTGCGATAGTTGCAAATACTGTTCCGTAATTCTGCAGATGCATTCCCGATGCCTGGAGAGCCTTATAGAGCGCTCTGTAATACTTATCGTCGTAGCCTATTGCCTCGCCCGTTGACTTCATCTCGGGAGAGAGGTAAGCGTCAAGGCCACGGAGCTTATTGAAGGAGAACACAGGAACCTTTACGTACCATCTCTTCTTCTCCTCGGGATAAATTCCGAATATACCCTGCTCTCTGAGCGACTTACCAAGTATAACCTCGGTTGCGATATCAGCAAGGCTGTAGCCTGTTGCCTTTGAGAGGAACGGAACAGTTCTTGAGGAGCGGGGATTTACCTCGATGATAAATACGTTATCTTCCTTATCAACGATGAACTGAATATTGTAAAGACCTACGATTCCGATACCGAGACCGAGCTTCTTTGCATACTGAAGTATAGTTCCCTTTACCTTATCCGAGATACTGAATGTAGGATAAACGCTGATAGAGTCACCAGAGTGGATACCCGTTCTCTCAACGAGCTCCATAATACCGGGTACGAACACGTTCTGACCGTCGCAGATAGCGTCGACCTCTACCTCCTTACCGCTGATATACTTATCAACAAGAACAGGCTTGTCTTCGTCTATCTCAACAGCAGTTTTAAGGTAATGACGGAGCTGTCCCTCGTTTGCTACGATCTGCATAGCACGTCCACCGAGCACGAAGGAAGGACGAACGAGCACGGGATAGCCGATCTCTGCGGCAGTCTTTATTCCGTCCTCAATCTTTGTAACGGCTTTTCCCTTAGGCTGAGGAATTCCAAGCTCGGAAAGGAGCTTTTCAAACATATCTCTGTTCTCTGCCTTGTCGATAGCGTCGCAATCCGTACCGATGATCTTAACTCCTCTTGCGTGGAGCGGTTCGGCAAGATTTATCGCTGTCTGACCGCCGAGAGAAGCAATAACGCCCTCAGGCTTCTCAAATTCGATGATATTCATAACGTCCTCGGTGGTGAGAGGCTCAAAATAGAGCTTATCGGCAGTTGTGTAGTCTGTCGAAACAGTCTCGGGGTTGTTATTTATGATAATTGCCTCGTAACCCGACTTTTTGATGGTAGTTACAGCGTGAACTGTCGAATAGTCGAACTCAACGCCCTGACCGATACGGATAGGACCTGCGCCGAGAACTATTATCTTCTTCTTATCTGTAAGAACAGAGTCGTTTGTGCCATGATAAGAAGAATAGAAGTAAGGAATATACGCATTTGTATGGCAGGTATCCACCATGCGGAATACGGGGAAGAGATTATTCTTCTTTCTGAAGTCAAAGACGTCAAGCTCACCGCACTTCCACATTCTTGCAACGTACTTATCCGAGAATCCCATCTTCTTTGCCTCTGTAAGAACAGAAAGATCGAAGGGATGCACCTTGAGGTTCTCCTCCATATCGATTATACGCTTGATAGCTTCAAGGAAGAATGACGTTATCTTTGTTATCTCGTGTATTTCCTCAACGGTTGCACCGCGGTAAATAAGCTCTGCAATGGCAAAAATATTGTCATCTCTGAACTGGCTTATATAGTCACGCAGCTCAGCGTCGGTCATATTGTCGAACTTATGGTGATAGATATGGTTTACACCTACCTCAAGAGAGCGGATGCCCTTAAGCAGACACTCCTCAAGCGTAGAACCGATACCCATTACCTCGCCCGTAGCCTTCATCTGAGTTCCCAGCGTGTTAGAAGCTGTTGTGAACTTATCAAACGGGAAACGGGGGAGCTTTGCGATAACGTAGTCAAGGCGAGGCTCGAACGCAGCAGTTGTATTTGCAATCTTGATGTCCTCAAGTGCCATACCAACAGCTATCTTTGCAGTAACTCTTGCAATGGGGTATCCCGAAGCCTTGGATGCAAGTGCAGACGAACGGGAAACACGGGGATTTACCTCGATAAGGTAATATTCGCTTGTATGGGGGTTGAGTGCAAACTGAACGTTACAGCCGCCCTCTATCTTAAGCTCTCTGATTATCTTTATAGCGGAATCATTGAGCATCTTTTCATCTTCTTTTGAGAGAGTCATAATAGGAGCAACAACGAGTGAGTCACCCGTGTGAACTCCGACAGGGTCAATATTCTCCATACCGCAGATGGTGATGGCGTGATCGTTCGAGTCTCTCATTACCTCAAATTCGATCTCCTTATAGCCCTTAACGCTCTTCTCGATAAGCACCTGATGAACGGGAGAAAGCTTAAATCCGTTAGTACCGATCTCAATAAGCTCTTCCTCGTTGTAAGCAAAGCCGCCGCCTGTGCCGCCGAGGGTAAATGCGGGACGGAGAACTACGGGATAACCGATCCTCTTTGCCGCTTCCTTTGCCTGCTCCAGGTCATAGGTTATCTCGGAAGGGATAACGGGCTCGCCGATAGACTCGCAAAGCTTCTTAAAGAGCTCTCTGTCCTCGGCTCTCTCAATGCTCTCACTGCTTGTACCGAGAAGCTCGGTATGGCACTCACGAAGAACGCCCTTTTTCTCAAGCTGCATTGCAAGATTAAGTCCCGTCTGACCGCCAATACCGGGAACGATAGCATCGGGACGCTCATAACGAAGTATCTTTGCTATATACTCAAGCGTAAGAGGCTCCATATAGACCTTATCCGCAATAGTGGTATCGGTCATGATGGTTGCAGGATTGGAGTTTACGAGAACTACCTCGTATCCCTCCTCCTTAAGAGCAAGACAAGCCTGCGTGCCAGCATAGTCAAACTCTGCCGCCTGTCCTATAACGATAGGACCGGAGCCAATGATAAGGATTTTCTTCAGATCTGTTCTTTTTGCCATTTTTCTTTCCTCCGAGCATATATCAATCTTTTTTATAAACTGTTTTTCCGCCACAAACGGTTATGAGATTTTCGCCAAAGAGCTCTTTGCCCTCAAACGGGGTAGCCTTTCCCTTTGAGAGAAATTTATTAGGGTCTACGGTAAATTTTCTATCGAGATTCCAAATCGAAAAATCATTTCCTATCGGAATTCCAAAGCGTTTTCTTGGATTTATCGCAAGAAGCTCTATTATTTTGTCCAGCGTCACTATCCCCTCTTTTACAAGATAGGTATAAAGCACAGGGAACGCCGTTTCGATGCCGACGATACCAAATGCACTTCCCTCAAGCCCCTTGGATTTCTCCTCTGCGGAGTGCGGTGCGTGGTCAGTGGCAATCATGTCTATGGTTCCGTCGAGGATGCCTTCAATAAGTGCCTCTCTGTCCTCTTTTCCTCGGAGAGGCGGATTCATTTTGAATCTTCCTTCTTCACAAAGGTCACTATCGTCCATAACGAGGTAATGAGGTGCGGTCTCGCAGGTAATGTTAACGCCGTCTGCTTTCGCTGCACGTATCAGCGCAACGCTCTCCTTTGCTGATATATGGCAGACGTGATAAGCGCATCCCGTTTCTCTTGCGAGCTTTATATCACGTTCTATCTGCGCATATTCACTCTCGGAGCATATTCCTCTGTGACCGTGAGATTTCGCATACTCACCGTCGTGTATATATCCGCCGTGAAGAAGCGAATTGACCTCACAGTGAGCCACTATCATCTTTCCGAGTGCCATCGCACGTCTCATTGCCTCACGCATCATATCAGCATCCTGAACTCCTCGACCGTCATCCGAGAAAGCAAAGGCATCCTTTGAGAGCTCGTCCATTCGGGAGAGCTGTTCGCCCCTCTGCCCCACGGTTATTGCCGCATAAGGGTAAACGTTTATCACCGCATCACGTGCGATAATATCTGTCTGAACCTTGAGACTTTCCGCACTATCAGGCACAGGATTAAGATTAGGCATACTGCATACTGCCGTATATCCGCCCCTTGCCGCAGCCTTCGTTCCGCTCGCTATCGTTTCTTTATAAGAAAATCCCGGCTCGCGAAGATGAACGTGCACATCGCAAAAACCGGGAAAAACAATATTATTTTCATCGTCAAAAAAACGGATAGCGTCATCGTCAAGAAAAAATACGTCCCCAATAGAGGAAGGATCAGCCTTCGGCATATACTTTGTGATCGCCTTTTGCATATCCATTATCTTTGACATAAAACGCTCCTTTCAAAAGAAAAAGTCCTGTCACAGACGACAAGACTTTACCATTTGGGCATAGTACGCCCTCTGCATCGATTTTTATGGTAAATTTAATATCCCGCCGATCATCTGCATCAAACCGAATCTTAAATTTTATTTTTCTTCATATATTATACCACTCAGTCCCGAATTTGTCAATAGAAATGCCGGAATAATGGCGACAAAAATAAGTAAATAGCTAGAGAATTTTTGTGCAAAAATAAGTAAATTTTAGCTCTCAACGTTCCGACCGAGGTCATATGCCTTCGGACACAGAGATTCGAGTATAGACACCATTTTGTCATCCGGAGAGAATTTCACGCACACCTTACCTTCACGAAGAAGCGCATAAAGATAGTAAGCCGGATGCGGCATTATATCCTGGCAGTAATCAAAAGTCAGTATATCCTTCCCGTTTTTTCCGGCATATGCAGTCGGAACCTTACCGTTCTCGCTATAAACAAAATCGGTTATCTCATCCATATTTATTCTGCAAACGACCTTTGAGCGGTTACCACTCACCTCGTTCACAACAAAATCGTAATCTCCCTCGCCTATCTTCTGTGTTGAGTAAGCATATTTGCGAACAATATATCTGGTAGTAAGGAAGATCGCTATAGCAATCGCCAGAAAGCCCACCATTTGATAAATATACGCATAGGAGAGAACGTTTGATAAATACATAAGAAAAAAGCCTAAAATGAAAGCAATCAGCGGCACCAAAGAGCACTTTTTTATATCTCTGCTCGGCATATAGTAATATTCGTACATAAATCTGCCCCCAATCGCATATTCGAGTTTCTTACTATATAAATTTTATCACGAAAAAGTATCTTTGTCAATAATATGCCTATGCAAAGAATGCTTTTCCGCTTTTTTCACATTTTACAATTTAAATGCTTAAAAACCGACTAAAATTGCCACTTATATTTTTTGCATCAAGGCACACAATAATCACAGAGACAGCGCAAGCGTCTCAATTAAAATAGAATGATTGATTAAATTGAGCGTTTTTCTCGCTCGAAAGGAGAACAAAATGGCTAGTGGTAAGACACTTGTTCCCGAGGCAAAGGAAGCTCTCGACCGTTTCAAGATGGAAGCGGCAAGCGAAGTAGGCGTTAACCTTTCTCAGGGTTACAACGGAAACCTCACATCTCGTCAGGCAGGTAGCATTGGCGGTCAGATGGTCAAGAAGATGATCGAATCTTACGAGAACTCTCTTAAGACAAAGTAAGAAAAGCCTAAATGTTTTGAGAATCAAACCACAATGATCCGTAGGGATTTGATAAGCGTGCATCTCGCAAAATTTTGCGGGGAGCTAAACGCATCCTAACTCTCCGGAAGCTAAATCGGTTTGATTCCGGTTTCCTTTATCATAAGCAATAATTTATGATATATGGAAAGGTTCTATGATTACCTTTACAAAACGGCTCATCGATGCATTTTTCCTTTGAAGGATGCATCGATAAGCCGAAAGTAATCTCAGAACAAAATAGGGGTCGGTGCAGATGCTCCGACCCCTTGTGTTTTTAATTATTCGTTGTCTTCTTCCTTAGGAGGGAAAACGCCATCGGAAGGAATTTCATTATCGCCATTCTTGGGAGGAAAAACATCGCCGGAAGGAATCTCGTTATCGCCCTTCTCGGGAGGACCTACGAGCTCAACATCCCACTTTGCAAGATACTGAGCAAGACGGACAGCGTCCTTAGAATCGACTGCACCGGAACCGTCAACGTCAGCTGCTGCGAGGTCGATCTCAACGCTCCACATTGCAAGGTGCTGAGCAAGAAGAACTGCGTCTGCACCATCAACTGTACCGTCACCATTAGCGTCGCCTGCAACACATTTAGCATCAGAGAGAGCATTTCCGCTCTGTGTGTTGTTAAAGTCTGATACAAGCTGTTCGTTAAGAGTTGTGCCTGTTACGGTTTCTGCGCTCACGCTCATAGCAAGCATAACAACAAGCATGCTTACTGCCGCAAGAGCAAGAAGAACCTTTTTGAAAGTAAATTTCATGGTTATTCCCTTTCTTTCTTGGTATTGGAATTATTTAATCGAACGTTCAGTCCGAAAAATTACAAATTTAGGGGATAAGCACGGCTATTTCTGAAATAGCCGTGCAAATCGTCAAAAATCTTTATCAGTTAAAGCTTCTTTTACGGAGAATAACTACTGCTGCGCCGAGAGCTGCGATTGCAAATGCAGCGATCATAGAGAAATTAACGTCACCTGTCTGGGTAGCCTGATCAACACCGGTTGTATCTTCTGTCTTTGTTGTGTCATCAGGTGTAGCAGAGGTTTCGGGAGTAGCTGTTGTTGTCTCTTCAGGAGTTGTCTCCTCGGGAACATAGCTATCTACGTCAGCGAACTCAACGCCGAGGTTCTTTGCAAGTGTCTCTGCATAAGAGCCGGGAACGCCTACGATAGTCTTAAGAGAGGTTGCACCTTCAAATGCAGTCTCATTCTCAACAGAAGCAAAGCACTCGGGGAGATAAAGTGTTGTAAGTGCAGAGCATGCTCTGAATGTATTCTGAGCGAGCATTGTAACGCCCTCACCGAGCTTAAGAGTAGTCATAGCAGAGCAACCGGAGAACCAATATCTGCCGTGGTATGCGCTCTGACCGAGAACTGTTACTTCAGAAAAGTCAACTACGCCATCGGGTGTGCCCTCAGGACCGAATGTTGTGAGCTTGGGAAGACCGGTCATAGAGTAACCGGAATTTCTGTGCTGCCATTCTTCAACAGTTTCAGGGAAAATGATGG
>SVUB01000093.1 GCA_015063495.1 Oscillospiraceae bacterium | reverse complement strand
CATTGAGAATTTTACCGCAGTGGAAGGCGGCAGAATAGTTACCTGTAATCATTTCAGCATCGGAGATAATTACGCAGTGTGGGTGGCTCTTCGCGATCATATGAACGGCAGAATGCTTTATAAGGTCATTCGAGAAGGAAACTATACAAACCCGCCAAAGCCATTCGGGCTTTTTATGAGGCACTGCAATACCTTGCCTCTTTCAAGTCAAACGTCAACAATGATGAAATTTATGAAGGCTTTTGCCGAGCTTCTGCGCAGAGGCGAGACTATACTTATTTATCCCGAACAGGGTATGTGGTGGAACTATAAAAAGCCCAGGCCTATGCAGGATGGAGCTTTTTCACTTGCTGTGCGTAATAAAGCCCCTATCGTGCCGATATTTATTACAATGGAAGACGGCGATATATATGATCCCGACGGATTTTTAGTGCAGGAATATACCGTTCATATCCTCCCCGCAATTTATCCTGATAAAAATTTTTCCCGCTCAGATGCAAAAAAAGATATGCAAAAGAGAAACTACGAGGCTTGGGTAAAAACATACGAGGAATTTTACAAAACGCCTCTTGAATACGGTGAATCATGAAATTATATCTCTCTGTAATCGGAATAGCGATGCTGATAATATCAATAATAAACATTACGCTAAATACTGCTTCCTGGTATTACGTAATAACGCTTGTCGTTGTCTGCACGGCTCTGCAATTCGCTCTGGATGGATCTATTGCAATAATCATAAATAAAATGCCCGACAGACTTTTTCCTGTGGATGATCCTAAATATCACGTGTCAGATACCGAGGAAAAGCTCTATAAAAAACTTAAGGTACGAAGCTGGAAGGATAAAGTATGGGAGCTCGGAGGTCTTGGCGGATTCAGCAAAAAGAAATTGGCAGAGCCTGACAGCGCCGAATACATAGAAAAATTTATCATTGAGTGCAATAAAGGTGTGCTTACTCATAGGCTATCCTACCCGATAGGCTTTCTGCCAATGCTTTTTATACCCAATGTGTGTGCTTTTTCGATAGCTTTACCTGTGGCAGTGGTCAATTTATTTTTGAACGTTCTCCCAACGCTTGCACTGAGATATAACACGCCAAAACTGAAGCGAATACTAAAAAGAATGAACAGAAGCTAAATAAAAAAGCAGGTCAAAGACCTGCTTTTTTTCAAATAAGCTTTTCAAGCTCTTCAACGTCCTCTTCGGTGGTCGAAAAGCTCGTTGCAAGACGCACGACCAGGTGGTTCTCGTCAATATTCTCCCAGAAACTCATTCCAACCTTTTCACGCAAGCGTTCCCACTCGCTTCTTTCAAGGATAACAAACTGCTGATTTGTATAAGAATCTATATGAAGTTTGTATCCCTTATCAAGAAACGCTCTTTTCATTCGCATTGCAAGCTTTACTGCATGCTTTCCTATCTCAAAATAAAGACCGTCTGTGAAAAGCTCGTCAAACTGAACTCCAAAAAGACGTCCCTTTGCGAGAAGTGCACCTCTCTGCTTAACTATAGTATTGAAATGAGCCGGCATATTCTTTCTCGTATATACAAGAGCCTCTCCGCAGAGTGCGCCTGCCTTTGTTCCGCCTATGTAGAAAACGTCGCAAAGCTCGGCTATCATAGGCAAGGTAACGTCGGTATTATCGCTCATAAGTGCGTACGGAAGTCTTGCTCCATCAAGGTAAAGCGGAAGCTTATATTCGTCGCAAACAGAGCGAAGGCCTCGAAGCTCCTCGGCACTGTAGAGTGTTCCGTATTCCGTAGGATGAGAAATATAAACCATTCCGGGGAAGACCATCTGCTCGCAGTTGCCGTCCATATAAAAGCCCTTCAGGTACTCCTTAAGAGCCTCCGGCATTATCTTTCCGTCGACGTGAGGAACTGTAAGCACCTTATGCCCCGAATATTCTATTGCTCCAGCCTCGTGAAGGCTTACGTGTCCCGTGTCTGCCGCAACGACTCCCTCGTGAGTAGCAAGAAGTGTGGAAATAACAAGTTGATTTGTCTGCGTTCCGCCTGCAATAAAAAATATTTCGGCATCATCACACGCACAGGCCTCTCTGATCTTCTTTTTTGCACTCTCACAGTATATATCCTTGCTGTAACCGCTCATGCTTTCGCGGTTGGTTTCCATTAGTCTCTTAAGAATACGCTCGTGAGCGCCGGTTATATAATCACTTTCAAAGGATAACATATTTCCCTCCGAGTTTTTCTTTTATAATACCATATTATTCCGATAAAGTCAAGAAAGACCTTCGTTTCACTTAAAATCATTATTTCTGATAGCAGTAAAAGTAAATAAGATTAGAGACAGCTATAAAATAGTTGCATTTAATATTATAATATAAGGAAAGCAACCGTGCTTATCATAACGGTCCACGTGAAGAACTCATCGAAAAGGGGTATTCCCCTTGCAAAACTTGTAATCCATAAATAGATCCCGCCATATCATTTATGGCGGGGTTGTTCTTATAAATAAAAAAGAGAAGCAAATTGCTTCTCTTTTTTATTAAATCATATCCATTGAAAACCGAATAAAGTAATTGGAGTAAACGAAACTCAAGTAATTGCGTTATTGAGACTTGAACAAAGCAGTTCAAGCCCTCGGGCTATTAGTATCAATCAGCTAAATACATTACTGCACTTACACCTTTGACCTATCAAACTCGTAGTCTACAAGTGCCCTTACCTGATCAAGTCAGGAGGGATATCTAATCTTGAGGTGTGCTTCACACTTAGATGCTTTCAGCGTTTATCACATCCGCACGCCGCTACCCAGCTATGCCCTTGGCAGAACAACTGGTGCACAGGAGGTGCGTCCAACCCGGTCCTCTCGTACTAAGGTCAGCTCCTCTCAAATATCCTACGCCCACGACAGATAGGGACCGAACTGTCTCACGACGTTCTGAACCCAGCTCGCGTACCACTTTAATCG
>SVUB01000017.1 GCA_015063495.1 Oscillospiraceae bacterium | reverse complement strand
GAGAAAACGCTCCTACGATTACTATTCTGCGGGCGGTAAAATGGGAAACAGACCCGATAGAGCCACTATCGTTTACTGTAACCGTATCCGTGAGGCTTACGGTGACGTGCCGATAATTATCGGCGGACTTGAAGCATCGCTTCGCCGCTTTGCTCATTACGATTATTGGGATGATAAGGTGCGTCGATCTATACTTGTCGATTCACGTGCAGACCTGCTTACCTACGGTATGGGTGAAAATATTCTTTTGCGTATTGCTTCGCTTCTCGCAAAAGGAGTCCCCGTAAAGAAGATAAGAGATGTGCGTGGCACGGTATATCTTGCAAAAAAGGATGAAAAAATACATTTTCCCGTTGCGGCCGAGTTTGATTACAATGAACTCAAAACCGATAAGAAAAAATACGCCGATGCTTTTGGCGTGCAGTATAAAAATCAGGATTCTATAAACGGTCGGGCAATAGTCGAGTATTACGACGGAAAGATGCTCGTTCAAAATCCCCCGATGCCGCCGCTTGAGCGTGAGGAACTTGACAGAGTTTACGCCTTGCCCTATATGCGAAATTATCACCCGTCATACGAAAAGGATGGCGGTGTTCCCGCTATTGCCGAGGTCAAGTTTTCGATAACTCATAACCGTGGATGCTTTGGCGCTTGTAATTTCTGCGCACTTGCATTTCATCAAGGACGCACTCTACGCTCAAGGAGCATTGAGAGCGTTGTAGCGGAGGCAGAGAAGATAGTAAGACTTCCCGATTTCAAGGGATATATACACGACCTTGGCGGTCCTACGGCAAATTTCCGCTATCCTGCCTGCGATAAGCAGCTAAAGAGCGGTGTGTGTGCGGAGAGAAAATGCCTTGCTCCCACACCCTGCAAGAATCTGAAGGTCGACCACTCGGAATATATTCGTCTTATTGAGTCAGTCGAGCGGGTAGAGGGGGTAAAGAAGGTGTTTATCCGCTCGGGTATCCGCTTTGACTACGTTATGGCGGATAAGAATGAGGCGTTTTTTAAGAAGCTCGTCCGTGATAACGTCAGCGGTCAGCTCAAGGTAGCTCCCGAGCATTGCTCCTCTGCCGTTCTTTCTCAGATGGGCAAACCCGATTTTGAGGTGTACGAAAAATTCAGAAAACGCTATTTTGAGCTTACGAAAAGCATAGGCAAGGAGCAATATCTTGTCCCCTATCTTATGTCGAGCCACCCCGGCTCACGCCTTGAGGACGCAGTCGCTCTTGCGCTATGCCTTAAGCGTGACGGTTATTCCCCCGAGCAGGTGCAGGACTATTATCCAACACCCGGCACGGCATCTACCGTTATGTATTACACGGGAATAAATCCGCTTGACTCCAAAAAGGTCTATGTGCCGACCGATTACCACGAGAAGCAGCTTCAAAGAGCACTTCTTCAGTATTCAAGACCGGAGAATGCGGCACTTGTTGCAGAAGCACTTAAAAAGGCGGGCAGAGAGGACCTTATCGGTTACGGCAGAGAATGCCTTATAAGGCCGAGCAAGGGGGCATACCCTCGTGATAACAAAAAAACACCAAAAACAGATAAAAAAAGGGCCGCACAGAGGAAGCCCTCGGGCGGCGCTAAAAGTGGAGCAAAGATTTCACACACGAAAAGAACCCAAAAGAAAGTCAGAGGCCATTAAATGATAAAAAAACTATTGTCTTGCGTCAGAGAATATAAGATGGCGACGATACTCTCGCCCATTATAGTATCTCTTGAGGTCGTTATCGAGTGCTTTATTCCACTCATTACGGCTTCACTTATAGATAAGATAGAGGGCGGATGCGGTATGGATACCATTCTTAGGTACGGACTGCTTCTCATACTGCTTGCGGCACTTTCACTCACATTTGGTATCCTTGCGGGCCGATATTGTGCCGATGCCGCGACGGGATTTTCAAAAAACCTCCGCCACGACCTTTTCTATAAGATACAGGAGTTTTCCTTTGCCAATATCGACAAGTTCTCAACACCGAGCCTTGTTACAAGACTTACGACCGACGTCACGAACGTTCAGATGGCGTTTATGATGATAATAAGAACGGCGATAAGATGCCCCTTTATGCTTATATTCGCATTTATAATGTCTATTCGTCTCGGTGGCCCACTTGCGTGGATATTTGTGGGAGTTATCCCGATACTTGGTTTCGGACTTTTTGCGATAATTTTCAAGGTAATGCCCATTTTTAAGAAGGCGTTTAAGAAATACGACCTTCTTAACGAATCGGTGCAGGAAAACGTAAAGGGAATGAGAGTTGTAAAATCCTTTGTTCGTGAGGAATATGAGAAAGAGAAGTTTTCTCACTCTGCCGACGAGCTTCAGGGCAATTTCCTTCGTGCCGATAAGATACTTGCATTCAACGCACCGATAATGCAGTTCTGTATGTATGTCTCAACTCTGCTCATCTCTTATTTCTGCTCAAAGCTCGTTATAACAACTGCGGGCGTCAAATACGGAATAGGCACGCTTTCTGGAATGATGACCTACTCTATGCAGGTGCTTATGAGTATGATGATGATATCCTTCGTATTCGTTATGATAACGATGGCGGCGGAATCCGCACGCAGAATAATGGAGGTGCTCGACGAGGAGAGCAGCCTTACCTCTCCCGAAAATGCACTTACCGAGATAGCGGACGGAAGCATTGATTTTGATTCTGTCAGCTTTAAGTACAATGAGAGAGCCGAGAAGATGGCACTCTGCGGCATAGACCTTCATATAAAGAGCGGTCAGACTGTCGGAATTATCGGCGGAACGGGAAGCTCAAAGACCTCGCTTGTAAATCTCATCTCACGCCTTTACGACGTGACTGAGGGCTCGGTAAAGGTCGGCGGCATCGACGTCAGGGAATATGACCTCGATACGCTCAGAAACGACGTTGCAGTGGTTCTTCAGAAGAATATACTATTCTCGGGGACGATAAAGGAAAACCTGCGCTGGGGCGATCCGGATGCGACAGATGAGGAGCTTGAGCGGATATGCCGTCTTGCACAGGCGGATGAATTTATAAAGTCCTTCCCCGACGGTTATGACACATATATCGAGCAGGGTGGAGCGAACGTCTCGGGCGGTCAGAAGCAGAGGCTTTGTATAGCGAGAGCACTCTTAAAGAAGCCGAAGATACTTATTCTTGACGATTCTACCTCGGCAGTTGACACAAGAACAGATGCCCTTATAAGAAAAGCTTTGCGAGAGGAGATACCCGGCACTACAAAGATAATAATTGCACAGCGTATATCCTCGGTTGAGGATGCTGACCTTATCGTGGTACTTGATGGCGGAGCTATAAACGGAATAGGAACTCATGCGTCACTGCTCTCCGAAAACGAGATATACAGAGAGGTCTACACCTCGCAGATAAAGGGTTCGGACGACGGAGAGGAGGAGACGGTATGAGCAAAAAGATGAAAATGCAGAGACCTAAGGCTAAAAAGGGAACGCTTAAACGTCTTCTTACCTATCTTTTCCACGATTACAAGTGGCTTCTTATCCTTGACGTAGTATTTATAGCTCTTTTTGCTCTTGTCAGTACCGCCCCTGCGGTGTATATAAAGACTATCGCTTCCTTTATTGAGGAGGGACTTAACGCCGTGCGTGATAGCGGAACAGAGGATTATCTTTCGGTATATAAGGATATAGCACCGAGGATCCTAGGCTCACTTGCCGTTATGGCGGGTATTTATATTCTCGGACTTCTTTGCTCGTTTGCATATAGAAGAATAGGCGCTATAATGAGCCAAGGCTTCCTTTGCAAGATGAGAAAGAGGATGTTTGAGCATATGCAAAGGCTTCCGATCAAATTCTTCGATACGCACGGACACGGCGATATAATGAGCTATTATACAAACGACATTGATACGCTTCGTCAGCTTGTCGGTGAGTCGCTTCCGAACATTTTTTCATCGGCACTCACTCTTATCGTGCTTCTCTTTATAATGGTATATTACAGTCTCCCGATGACGGGCGTTGTAATTCTCGGCGGACTTGCGATGATATTCGTCACAAAGACCGTAGGCGGCAGAAGTGCAAGCTATTTCATTCGCCAGCAACGCTCGATGGGTAAGCTTGAGGGCTTTGTTGAGGAGATAATGAACGGACAAAAGGTCGTCAAGGTCTTCTGTCACGAAAGGGCATCCGAGGCGGATTTTGATGCGCTTAACGAGCAGCTCCGTCAGGATGCCGACAGTGCAAACCGTTTTGCAAATATTCTTATGCCGATAATGGGTAATATCGGTAATATACTGTACGTTCTTGCCACCTTTGTGGGAGGCCTTCTTCTTGCGACTTCGGGAATACCGAATATTTCCCTTGGTGCACTCATTACGGGCAATACTGTCCTTGAGATAGCTATCGTTGTTACCTTCCTTGGTATGACAAAGCAGTTTTGCGGAAGCGTCTCGCAGGTTTCCCAGGAAATAAACAGTATAGTTATGGCTCTTGCAGGTGCGGACAGAGTTTTCGCCCTGCTTGACGAGGAGCTTGAGGTTGATGCGGGCTATGTTACCCTTGTGAATGCAAAAGAGGTGGACGGTGAGATAGTCGAGACCTCTGAAAGAACGGGAATGTGGGCTTGGAAGCACCCCCATGGTGACGGTACTGTAACCTACACACGTCTTATGGGTGACGTAAGACTGCGAGAAGTCGATTTCGGATATACCGATGATAAGATAGTCCTTCACGACATCACGCTTTATGCAGAGCCGGGACAAAAGGTGGCTTTTGTAGGTGCAACGGGTGCAGGTAAGACCACTATTACAAATCTTATAAACCGTTTTTACGATATTGCCGACGGAAAGATACGTTACGACGGCATAAATATCAATAAAATAAAGAAGGACGACCTTCGCCGCTCGCTCGGCATCGTTCTTCAGGATACGAATCTCTTTACGGGCACGGTTATGGATAATATCCGATACGGAAAGCTTGATGCGACCGATGAGGAATGTATTTCGGCTGCAAAGCTTGCAAATGCCCACGATTTTATTACACGTCTGCCCGAAGGATATAATACTCTCCTTGCAGGTAACGGGGCAAACCTTTCGCAAGGACAGAGACAGCTTCTTTCTATTGCGAGAGCGGCGGTAGCCGACCCGCCCGTTATGATTCTTGACGAGGCGACCTCCTCTATTGACACCCGTACCGAGGCGATAGTCCAGAAGGGTATGGATGCGCTGATGAAGGGAAGGACTGTGTTTGTAATTGCACACCGCCTTTCCACCGTCCGCAATTCCGACGTTATAATGGTTCTTGACGGCGGAAGGATAATCGAAAGAGGAACTCACGACGACCTTATAGCACAAAAGGGCAAATATTATCAGCTTTACACGGGAGCATTTGAGCTCGAATAATCAGAAAGGGTTAGAAAAGTGGCAGAGATCAGAGAAGAGAAGTCAAGGAGAAGGCCAAAGGAAAAAAAGCTTTCACGCTTTTGCGTGGGGCTTATCATATACAGTGCCGTGCTTGCCGTCATTATTGCGGCACTTATCGGTGTGTTGTCGGCATTTCTTTATACCTATGAGACGAATCTGCCCGTAAAAACTGCAGAAAAATTCGCCAAAAGTCTTAACGGGGATGCTCTTGCCGCTCTTATTGAGGATACACTTGGCGATATGAGTGAGCTTGAGGACGGAAAAGACGTCCTCACACGTTCGGAATATCTCCTGGGCGAGATAAGACAGGCAAAGCTTGCAAAGGAATATACCTCGGCACGTCCCGTTTACCGCCTCATATGCGGTGAGCACGACGTGGGCAAGTTAACGCTAAAAAAAGCGGAAAAGGACGCCCTGTTCGGTCTTACACGTTGGGAGGTTGATACCGCAGAGCTATATAAGGAAGCACTCCCCGGTGCTGGTGAAGGTGCGGAATATACCGTTTGCGTGCCTTCAGGCGCATCACTTACCGTCAACGGAAGGTGTGTGGACGCAAAATATATTTCGGAAAAGGACGCAGGATATATCGGTAAGAGCGTTGTCACAGGATATGACGGCGGGTGCGATATCTATCGTTTTGATCGATTTTACAGCGTTCCCGAGATAAGCGCCACATACGGCGGAGAGGAGATATCTCTCAACGCCAGTGGCGGATTTGCGGACTGGTTTGCCTCGGAAGAAAAGAGTTTTATACTGACGCTTCCATCCGATGCGTCACTTGGCATTGAAGGAACAGCACCAAGCCCGTCTCTTGCAGTCAAGGGTGAGCTTTCGGATAAGGTGAGTGAGTTTGAGGGACATCTTGCGGATGAGCTTCCCTCGATGCTCTCTTACCGAGTCTACGGAGATAAGGATACCGATATATCGGTATCGGTAAACGGTGCTTCACTTGAGGGCAAGTGGACAGACGGGGAAAACTCCTCTCTGCTTTACCTGTATTCGGACGAGAGCAAATACCGAGTGAGAGCTGTGCTCCCTGCCGGTGCTGTCTTATACATAAACGGCGTAGAGGCAGGCGATAAGTATAGAGTAGGCATAGAGGAATACTCCTCTCTTTCGGGAGTTTCATATCTTACCTCGGGTAGACTTACGGGCGATCTTTGGGAGATAACGGGACTTCTCTGCGAGCCCCGGATAAGTGCAATGCTGGGAGACACCGAGCTTCCGCTCTGCTCACTTTCGAAAAATCTGCAGACGTTTAGTGCCGAGTTTTACGGCGTGCCCGAAGCTTCACTTGCAGACCGAGCAGCAGAGAGAGCAGATTCCTTCACCCGTGCTTATTTTCATTACGTAGCAAACGGTGCTGTCGGCATTGAAGAGAACTATGCGGCTCTTATCGCATTTATGAAGCCACAGAGCCCTGCTTATAAGCAGATACAGCGTTCAAAGAGCAGCTTTGAATTTGTAAACCAGAGCACATATACCGTAAATAAGATAGATGATCACGATTTTATAGCACTTGGCAGTAATCTTATCTTCTGCCAGACCGATTTTTCGGTAGATCTGCGCTTTTATCAGAACAAAAAGCTCTATGAGGGTACTATTTCTCTTGTTTTCGTTCGTGAGGGCGAGAATCTTCTCGTCTGCGACATGATAATAGAGAGCGAGAGCTAAATAAAAAATGCTGAAAGCCAAACGGCTTTCAGCATTTTTTTACATCTTTGTGTATCTCTTTATTGAATCGATAATCGTTGGGAGCATAAGCGAGAATACGAGAGCTGTAAGTATTCCTGCTATAACTCTTGAGGGGATAGCTGCGTAGATCGCTACGTAGGATGAATAATAGCCATACAGCTTTTGCTCAATGAGCATCGCACCCGTGTTAAGAGCTGTGACAACAACCGAGCTGATGCACGTTTCGATAGCGAGCACACCGGGTCTTACGCTTCTCTTAAAGGCTATAAAGAGATAGCCCGAGAGGAGACCTCGCACGACTGCCGGCAGCACCCAAAGCAGCGTTGTTGCGCTAATACCGTAGGTTATAAGCTGACCGACAAAGGCACCGATAAATCCTGCGGCGGCACCCCAGAGGGGGCCTCCGAAGATAGCGGTAATGATGACTGGCAGACCGCTGAGCGATACCTTAAGCGTTCCGCCAAATGGTGCGCTTACCGACACGGCAAGGAAATCAAGCCCCACGTAAAGGGCGGCCATAACGCCGGCAAGGCAGATAAGTTTAATTTTGCTTGTCAGATTTTTTTGCATAAATATACCTCCTTATCCCCGTTTTTTCCGAAAATAAGGAGGCAAATAAAATAGAATAAAGCTCCGTTTTCGGCAGCGGGATGCAACATCCGAACCGCGGTTTTCCTTCGTCTGCCCGACAACTCCCCGTTCAGGCAGCACTTGACGCTCGGATGCCTACTCTGCATAAGCATATATATTATACGGTAAAAGCAGAGATAAGTCAATATATTTTTCTCAAAATATGCATCAAATATGTAAATGAGAGACAGAGAAGGTTAAATTCTGAAGCTTTTTGGAGAAAATCCCGTTTTCTGCTTAAAATAGCGTGAGAAATGAGGAAGATCACGGAAGCCCGAAAGTCTTGCGATCTCGCTTACAGGAAGCTCTGTGTTCTCGAGCATGCGTAAAGCCTGCATTATTCGCAGATCCTGAAGATAGCGGTAAATGGACTTGCCCGTGTACTTTATAAAAATACGGTTCAGGTAATTCGGGTGATAGCCGAACATTTTTCCGAGATCGCTGTTCGATATATCATCACCGTAATTCTCACGCAGGTATTTTATGACCGAGTTTATCACCTTTTCTGCGCCGACCTCGCCGTCCTTTTCGTCGAACCTTGCTATATCTGCAAGGAGCGCAAGCATAAGAGCGGCGCATCTCTGCTCACAGTAGAGCTTCTTTCTCTCGTATTCCTTTTTTATTTCCGACAATTTCGGGTATAGCTCACTTGCATTTTTTATAATGAGAGGACGGTTGAATATTTCCGCATCCGAGAAAAATAAAGTGTCTCCGAGTTTTTCAAAATCAAAGTCCTCTATTCTTTCGGGCGGAAACACGAGCGGTGTGTTGCTTTTTTCGGTGCTGAAATCAAAATTTATTCCGAGCAGACGCATGCTGCATTCGGTGTCGTGAAGATATCGGTAAGGAACGCCTGCACCAAAGAGGAGCAAGGTTCCGGGGGACATTTTACAGTCTGTATCCGCAACCCTTATTACCCCATATCCGTCGGTGCAGTAAAAGAGTCTTGCGTCATAAGCACAGATAGTAGTGGGGAACTTACCTATATCTACGTCAATGGTTCTGACAAAGCGTACAAAGGGCAGTATTTCCGAAAAGCTTAGGGCAAACGACGTAGAGGTATGCGATTTTGGAATGGTAGACAGCAGTGAAAAGGGGTATGCGGCAGCGGAGAAGATCGCAGGCGCAGGGGTAGACCTTATCATGTGCAATATGGTAACTTATGCGACCTCTTCCGTTTTTGCACCGATCATAAGAAATGCCGGTGCACCTATGGTGCTCGTAGCGCTTCAGCCTCTTAAGGGACTTGATTACAGCAAAGCTTCCACCTTTATGCAGCTTGAAAACGATAATATCTGCTCTGTTCCGGAGTTCACGGGCGTTGCAGCCCGTCTCGGCCGCAAGATATACGACGTTATAATCGGCACTCTTTATGACGACAAGGAGGCAGACGGAAAGTTCAAATTCGTCATCGGAGAAGGAATTTCAAAGAAAGGCCCGATCCCTCCGACAGGGAACACGAATACAAGAGGATTTTTTGAGCCTACCACGAAAGAATTTATCCGCCGCTGGGTAATGGAAGGACCTACTCACCATTATGCGCTCGGAATAGGACACCATGCTGATACTATTGCGAAGATAGGCGAAATACTTGGAATTGAGACTGTTATAGTAAGATAAAAGGAGCATAATTTATGTATAAGAAGATAACTCTTGAGCTAAGCCTTAAGCCCTTTAAGAGAACGGATGACGAATACATAAAGAGCGTATGTGAGAAGATATTTAATCAATGGAGACCGCTCGTAAAGGACTGCGAAACTCTCTCAATTATGTTCTGGGCGGCGCTCAACGACAACTACGGTCTTGAGATAATGGGACATATGACGAGAATCTGCGAGCTCCCGGGCGACGAATTTATGTTCCGCTTTTATATACATGACCCGTGGTGGGTCAACAGCCCCTGGTATGACCGCTATGGCGGGGAGCCTATCGACATTTACATGCCGAGCGCCGTTACGAGAATAAACGAGGAGGGCAAGGTAGAGAGTGCGGAGATACTCAACTTCCTCTCTATTGACAATTCCTTTGGTGAGATGCCCGATGCCTGCGTAAACGAGGTGATACCTCATATTATCAAGGCGAAAAAGAATGCGGGTGATAAGCCTGCACCGCTCGTTTGGGTATATCCGATAAGGGAATTTTCCACCGCTACCGATGAAAAGTCTCTTTCCGAGATGTTTTACGGAGATAAGTTTATCTGCGAGGCGATAAATAATTCCTTCCCGCTCAACTGCGTTGTTTCTACCGATAATTTCCTTAAGACCTCTCTTAGCATATATAAGAGCAGCGTGCTAATCTCTCCCGTACCCGAAAACGATGCGGTCAGAGAAAAGATAGGTGAATTTATAAAGAATGGCGGCAGAGTCATCTTCTACGGAAGTGCCGAAAAGCTGGCGTGTCTTTGCAAGGTGGGAGCTGAGAAGGTGGATATCGCCTCTTCCCCCGTCGCTATCAGAGAGGCTCTCGCAAAATTTGGCTACGAGATAGGCTTCATGCACTATGCGGAGGGTAAGAAGACTACTACAATGACTATCGCAAACAGCGATAATGCAATGTTCTTCTCGCTTTACAATCAGACGACAGCGCTTGATATGGAATTAAAATTCCCCCTCGGCGCGCCTGTATTTATCGGAACAGATGCCATTATGGAGGAGGGAAAGGCCGTATACCGCTTTGGCAGATGCGAGCATATCACAGGCGATTATTATTTCTATATGCCCGAGGTCGAATACCTTAAATAAGAAAAACGGCTCACCTTCGGTCTGCACTTTGTTTTGGAAATATTCTGTTTCCGCTTGCGGAACGCGGTCGTTTAGACTGCGAAGAATATTTCAGAACGGCGTAAATTGAATTTCAATTTACCGTTAACTGTGCATGCCGTTTGTGAGCCGTTTTTATGTCGTTTTACGTCGCATCCTCATATACTTTGGTGTAGGATAATAGTCCTTCACTTTAGCTAAAGGAGGTTATTTTATGAATTTTGAACCGTGCTCTGTGGCAAAGGATTGCCTTCGTACCTATTACTGCGTGCTTGACGATATGACCTACTCTCTTACAAGATGCAAGGGAGAGGGTGTCTCGGAGCTTTTCGTTTCCCATCTTACGTCTCTTCACCGTGCATCCTGCTCTCTCTCGGAAAATCTTCTCACTTATTCCTCGTGGGAGCCGATAAGGGAGATCGCACTTCTCATAGAGAGAGAAAAAAAGCAGGGTATAAGAAATATGCGCCGTGCGCTCCGTTCCTGCCCTCACAGAGGAAATTCCCCGAGGGAATATACGGAGAGATTTGAGCTTATAAGAGAAAGAATGATAGAAGACATGCGGTGCCGTGAAATGAGTGAGCGCATAAACTCGGATTTTATCCGCCAGATGCTGCCGCTGCTTGAGGGTGAGATAAGGTTAGCGGAGAATGCACTCTGCTTTGATCTCTGCCCGGCCCTTGTTCCATATGCTCGGTCTGTTATAGAGTCAAACAAGGGACTTATCACAGCAATGAGAAAGCTTATATGTATTCTTGATCAGTCTTGTGGGTGAGTAAGGAGAGAGAGGCATGGCTCTATAACGAGACCGTCTCTTATCGGCGTTGCATAACGGTGGGAAAATTCGGTCACCTTGCATACGTAATCCGAGGCAAAGCGCACCGAGTCCGCAAAATCTCTGCCGTCAAGCAGCATTCCGAGAAGCACCGAGGCAAAAACGTCACCCGTGCCGGGGTATGAGCGGGGCATAAGCGGAACGCTGTGGTAAAATGGCTCGGAGCCTTCGTTTTCGGCATCAATAGCTGTGCTTATCAATATTTTATTGCCACCGTCGTCGGCCTGAGATCCCGTGACAACTGCTTTTTTGCAACCGAACTTATCTACAAGCTTTTTTGCAAGATATCCTGCAAACTCCTTTGCCTCTTTTTCGGTGGGGACGTGAGCAGGATATTTTTCGTCTGTGAGGAAGCACGCCTCGGTCAGATTAGGGGTTATAAGGTCTGCCCCTACGCAAAGATGACTCATTCCGTGCATAAGCTCATCGTTATACGTGGAATAAAGCTCGCCGTCGTCGCCCATTACCGGATCAATGGCAATAAAAGCCTTTCTTCCATCGTTTTTACGTGCAAAATCACGGATAAATGAAAGGAGAGTATCTATCTGCTCGTGGCTTCCGAGAAAACCGCTGTAAATTGCGTCAAAATCCGTGCCTATCGACTTCCAGTGAGCGCTTATCTCACTCATATGACGGGTGAGATCCTCGAAAAACATATTATCGAAGCCACCGGTGTGCGTTGAGAGCAGGGCTGTAGGCAGGGGAACGGTCTGTATGCCCATAGCCGAAAGAACGGGGATAATTACGGTCAGAGCGCATCTTCCAAGGCAGGAAATATCGTGCACTGCCGCTACCCGCTTTATAGGCGGAAGCAAGGAATTATTCGCAACGAAGTCGGGACTGTCATTATATCTGTTCATATAAACCTCATATTGGGTAGTTTATCCTTTTGAGACGGAGCGTGAGATAGCTCCGACAAGTGAGAAAATGCAGAAAGCTACTGCATTTGAAGCAACTATTGCCGCACCTGTGGGCAGAGAGAAAAGGCAGGATGCGCATATGCCGAGAAATGCGCAGACAAGTGAGAGAATAGCCGCGCAGACCGTTACCTTCTTAAAGCTTCCGAAAACTCTCATAGCGGAGAGTGCAGGGAAGATAACGAGGGCAGAGATGAGCATAGCTCCGATAACTCTCATTCCGATAGCGACCGTCACCGCTGTGACTATAGCCGTTGCCGTTTTGTAAAACTCCGTGTGAATCCCGGTTGCTTTCGCAAAATCCTCGTCAAAGGTCACAGAGAAGATCCTGTTAAAGAATATCAGATAAAAGGCTATGACAATGACAGAGAGAATTACAGAGAGGATAACGTCGCCGTCCTCCATAGCGGTGAGAGAACCAAACATATAGGAGCTGACGTCCGTGTTCATACCGCTTGTGAGCGATATTGCAATAACGCCGACTGCCACCGACGTAGTGGAGATAACGGCTATGGCGGCATCTCCTCCCATGCGGCTGTTTTCGCTTACACGTAAGAGCAGTACCGCCGCTATTATCACCACGGGCAGTGAAAAAGCAAGTGGGGCAAAGCCCAGCACCGTGGCAAGTGCAAGTGCGCCGAAGGCAACGTGTGAAAGGCCGTCACCTATCATGCTTCTGCGGCGCAGAACCAGTGTAACCCCGAGAAGTGAGGCGCAAAGAGATACGAGTGCACCTACGATGAGTGCCGAGAGCACGAATTTATAGGAAAAATACTGCGCAAGTGTCGAAAAGATATTACTCATCACCCTCACCTCCTCTGAGAGAATCAAGGTCGGGCGAGCGCAGATACTCATCCTTTGTGCCAAAGAATTTTACCGAGCGGTCAAGGTGTAGTATCTTCGTAGCATATTTGAGAGACGACGGAATATCGTGTGATATCATTATCACAGTCATGCCGTCCTCACGGTTCAGCTTTTCTATGATCTTGTATATTTCCTTTGTTACGGCGGGGTCAAGGCCTGAGGTTGGCTCGTCAAGAAGTATCATTTTCTCGGCAGAGCAGAGTGCTCTTGCGAGAAGAACTCTTTGCTTCTGCCCACCCGAAAGCTCACGGTAGCATTTTTTCGCAATATCCGAGATACCCAGCTTCTCCATGTTTTTTTCAGCAACAGACTTGTCCTCTGAGCTGTAAAAAGGCTTAAAAGTGCCCTTTGATAGCCTGCCCGAGAGCACGACCTCACGTACAGTTGCAGGAAAATCCTTTTGGATGCTCGTTTGTTGAGGCAGATATCCTATTTTCTCCTTATTTAGCCCATCGCTAAAGATTATCTCTCCGCTGACGGGTCGCTTCAACGATAGCAGAGCCTTCGCAAGCGTGCTTTTGCCCGAGCCGTTCTCGCCAACGATACAAAGATAGTCTCCGCTGTCGACCGTGAAACTTGCGTCCTCAAGAACTCGTCTTCCGTCGTATGAAAGCGTTATGCCCCGACATTCTATCTGATGTGTCTGTATATTTTTCAATTTATTGCTTCCTCGATGTTTCTTATGTTTTCTTCCATAAGCTCTGTATACCCGATTCCGGCATCTGTTTCACTTGCCGCCACGGTATGGCAGGAATGGAGTCTTTTAACGGTGGCATCCACTTCGTCGGCAATAGTTTTTGCCAGCTTTTCATTTGAATAGTCGACAGAAAAAATCACCTTGCTTTCCTCTGTCCTTGCAGTGTCTATTACCGCGGCGATATCTGCGGCAGAGGCTTCTGCGTGAGAGGAACAGCCCTTGAAGGGGGATGCGTAATTAAAGCCGTATTCGGTGGCAAGATAGATAAATGGGAAACGGTCGCCGATTATAAGAGTTTTACCGGATGCCTTTTCACCAAGCGCACTAAATGAAGCGTCAAGAGCTTCAAGCTCTTTTATATATTGCGCAGAGTTCAGTGAATATTTTTCTGCGCTTGCGGGATCCTTTTCACATAGCTTTTTCGTAATAGCCTCGGTTATGATGATTGCGTTTTTAGGGGAGGTCCAGACGTGCTCGTCGTAATGCTCCTCACCGTGAGAGTGCCCGTCAGAGCTTTCGATAAGCGGAACTATGTCCATAAGTGCAAGCACCTTGTCTTCGGAAATGCCGGACGATGCTATAAGCTTTCTTGCCCATGCCTCCGACTCGCCGCCGACCCATATAAAGAGGTCACACTCGGCAATAGCGAGCATATCTGCGGGCGATGGCTCATATGAGTGAGGCTCACTTCCGTTCTTAAGGAGCATAGAGATATTCGTATCCGTGCCCAGCGTGATATTTTTTGCAAAATCGTACTGCGGGAATACCGTAGTTACTACTTTAAGACCACTGTCCTCTGCCTTTTCTTCTCTGTCGCAGGAGCAAAGAAGCAGTAAGGAAAGAAGAAGCAGGAGGGTTATTATCAGATATTTTCTCATTATTTGCCCCCCTCACACTTTTGACACCTGCCGTAAAGCATGGAAAGACCGCTGTTTATCTTAAACCCGTGCTCGGCGAGCACGTGGCAGAGAAGCTCCTCGCTCTTTTCGCATTCGAGATGATAAACAACTCCGCAGTCGGTGCATTTGAGGTGAAAATGCTTTTCGCATCCGCCCTCCTTATGCACGTACTGGAAAAGAGAATTCGAGCCTGCACCGTCACGGTAGCGGCGGAGCAGACCTTCCTCGCACAGCCTTGAAATAAGACGGTAAACGGTACTTTTACCGGGTTTTTTATCTTCTGCCGCAGACGAAAGCGCCTCAAAGACCTGCTCGGCAGCAAACTGCCTGTCGGGGTTTAAGCGGAAAAAGCCGATAACGGCCTCTCTTGCGGCGGTATTATATCCTTTTTGACTCATTTTGACCTCCAATATGAGAATCGTTCTCATATTGTACCATAGCATAAGTATTTTGTCAACAGCTTTTTGAGGTATACTTGACATAAAGTTAAAAAGATGATAAAATAAATAAAAACACGAAAGGCGGTAACGCAGATGAAGAATTTTGCGATAAAGACGCTTGTAATTATGCTTATACTTGCGATATCCCTCCTTGCCTCATCCTGCAAAGGAAACGGAGATGCGGATACAGACACCGAAGACACAATTGACCTTGGGGCAATTATAGAGAACGGCGGAGACGACACACTCAGTGACGAGGGCTGGTCGCCTATATTCAGACCATAAAAAAAGACGGCGTGGTATGGGTTTCAATAGGACAGTATGAACATATGACTGACATGGAGTGGCTGTCGCCGTGCGGAAGAAGGAAAAATTATAGCGAAAATTTTAACCCATTTCGCAATAATAAAAACAAAAGCGATCAACTTCTTACAGTTGGTCGCTTTTAGTTTAGCTATAAATTTGGGAAGTTCCCGCCATTTTTGCCCCAAAACATCGTTTTTAATGCGTCCATTGAAATAGCATAATCCATTTTAGAAACACGAGAAACCGAATCAGCCCATGCCATTAGTCTTTTGTTTAAGGTGTAGGCATCGAGAGTTGAACATTCAACAAATGCTTGTGTGTTTTCTTGACACATTATTTTTATAAAGAAGTCTATGTTGTTTTTTACACGTCTATAAACTCCAGGAAAATTTATTATTGAACCATCAGAAAGAAGCATTGGTTCCTGTCCACCTGCAGAAAATTGGTCCCTGATATGTGGGTCAACAACACCTTGAGACGTAAGCCACAATGCATACCTATCATAATTTCCTCCAAATATTTCTGGAAAATTAACACAGCCGTAGGCGGTATATCTTCGTTTTTCTTCTATGGGAACTGTACTCCAAAGTCTAATAGTTGCCGATACCGTTTCGTCAGCAGAATTTCCAGTCCACCACAGACTTTCCCCTGGCTTTAATTGGCTTCGATAGTATTTAGCAACAGGTGCAACAGGATTGTCCATCAACCGTAATTTGTCATATGGAAGGCCCATTTTATCAAAAATGGTTTCACCTTGCTTTAATCGCATATCAATCAAATATCGTGGCATATGTGTTACAGCGATGCCATACAGACATTCTTCATAAGGCCTTGACATGAATTCGATTGGATTGCCGCCAAGTTTTCCAAATGTCATAAAAATTCTTTCGACATCAGCAATTCGTGAAGATTCTAAAATGCTGCTTCCCGTTGAGGTCCAATGATTTTCTTTTGTACTCTTTACTTCGACCCCATAGAATTTAGCTGCTACAATGTCTGGAAATTTTTGCCCAGATACTTTTTCAATAGTGTTTTCAAATGGGGTTCCCTTTGCACATTCGGTCAAAGCCGCCGTTACATCGTCTTCCAATGGACTGCCACCACGATTCGCATAATATTTAGGTCTTTGAAGCGCATCGTGATTGAGAAGATCGTCAGTGTGTTTCATCAATGAAACAAATTCCAGCATTGTTGGTTTAGGATTGACCGAAACTATCATAACTTGACCTCCTTAAAGTAGAACAACCATTTTGCCTCAATTGTTTTTGCAATATGGTATGCTAAAACACAAGGGACAGCATTTCCAATTATTTTATAAGCATCACTTGAGGATACGCCCTTGTTTGTTTCTGTTTTCTTCAAAATGAATTGATAATCATCTGGAAATGTCTGAATGCGTGCACATTCACGAATGGATAATCGTCGTTCTTTCAGCCCTGATTCTAATTCCTCAATATGCTTTCCGCCATGTTCAGCACTTAATCTTCTGAACTCAATGTTTCCATGATGTTCAGATCTGATTGTAGGACCAATTGAATCGAGCTTAATTTCTGTTTGACCTTGACAGTGAGTTCCCATATACTTTGCTTGAGAGTATTTTCTTTGTGAAATATCGGGACTTTTTTCAGGTTCCGCTAATCCAATAAAGGCATCTGCACAAGTTACTATCGGATGAAGTTTATCCCCGTGCGTTTTTACGGGATAGGGGTCGTACTGTTCGGGGATTACAGTTTGTGTTAATGCTTTTTTTGCTTCATCTGTCAATGCGTTTTTCATAAAGCCAAAGAAAAACACTCGCTCACGAGATTGAGGAACACCATAGTCGGGAGCATATAATACTTTTGCAGGGATAACAATATAGCCACCGTTTCCTGCCTCTGCAAAATCGTGTTCAATGATTTCTTTGATATTTTCAAGATTTGTCAACCCTTTAACATTTTCAGCAATAAAAAGTTTGGGCTTGGTCAAGGAAATAACTTCTCTCATCCACATATATAGGTGCCCACGGTTCTCTACTGATGGCTCATCATTTGTTAATGGAACCCCAAGATGACTCTTTTGTGAATTGAATCCAAGGCGTTTTCCGGAAATTGAAAAATCTTGGCATGGGAAACCACCTGTTACAACATCAATATCGTCCGGAAAAATTTTTTCTCCGGCTTTGGCTCGTTTGACAAGATCAACTATGCTGTCAAGATGATAAATGTCGTTGGCGTTGTTCCTGCGTTGACCAAAGTATGATACCCACGCAGCTTTTGCATCTGGACGGATATCATTTGCAAAAACAGTATCAAAGATTGTGGGTGCGACACGAACCCAATCGCCAAAAGTCTCTTTTATCCAATCTGGGTGTATATCGCTGTTAATAGATTTTTTGAGACAAACAAAATCTCCTTCAAAACCAATGTCCATTCCACCGCAACCAGAAAACAGAGATAACATTTTCATTTGCTGGTACTCTCCTCAGTTATTATACTGTTTTGTTGGACGGCTTCAGCCGTCTTTTTTCATTTTATAAGCTTTGCCGACAGGATAGAGAGTGCTGATGCAACTGCTGCACTTCGCTCGTTTCCTCTCAGTATAAACGCTTTTTCCGAGATCCGTTCGCCTATTGCGGATGAAAGAAGGGCGTGTGTATCGCCGTATCCGAGAAGCGAGGGGAGGTCTGCATAAGCACTGTCAAGGATGAGCTGAACAACATCTCTTTCAGCGTCGCTTGTACCGAGCGACTCTGCGAGAGCATTCTTTATAGGTGCTGAGAGACCGTAGATAAGATTCATAATTGCAACGGCAGAGTCGTTATCCTCACCGTTTGACGGAAGCGCCGTGAAAAGAGCGGTATCCGTTCTCACGCTACATCTGTAATCTGCCTGTGAGGATGAAGACTTTGGCATCGGGAGTGCAAAATGAGTGTCGGTGTAACTCCGGAGCTCTCCAAGGGTAGCTACAGTAAAGAGCTTTTCCGTGTCCGGCTGCGTTTCCTCGGTTTCATCCTCTCCTGTTATTCCGTAAATCGAGGAAATGGGGGTATAAAGTCCGGAATTTGCGCTTGTAAAATCAATCGGGGCAAAGACGTCGGTGACCGGGTCTGTCTCAAAGAATATTCCGCCGCCGCCAAGGAAAAGGGGGAGCGCATCGTCTGTATCTGCGTCAATATAAAAATCCGCATCTCCCACTCCGTTTATATCTGCAAAAGAACGGGAGAGGGTAAGCATAGTCTCATAAGTGAAATTACCGCTTTTTGCTATTTCGGTAAAATTCGGGGCAGAGCTTTTTTGGTAGAGGTCGGGAGCAACGAGGACCGCACTTACCGAGCGCATAAACGACGGCAGGGCATCACCTGTTGCAAGAAAGCTTCTTCCCCCAATAGAGAGTGAATCTATAACGTTTTTAGCATATCCTTTCGCACCGGAGTTAAACCCGGCGAGCGCTTCAAGGTCTGCGAGCGCCCCTGCCGATATTAAGGGGGCGGTATCATTTGCGCTTAGGATAATCATATCGTAATCAGATTCTTCGGAGAGCATATCGACAAGTACCGCTTCGGTAATATCGGGGACAACTTTTTCCACAAGCTTTACCGAATGGTTTTCGTAAAGAGCGTTATTGCGCTCAAAAAGAAGCTGACTTTCCGTATCCGAGGCGGTCTCGTCTGCAAAAAAGTCGTTTTTTTCCGCCTCAACGAGAACTGTAAATTCCTGCGGCTTTACAGAAACGTTTGAGCTTGTACCGTTTTCCGTTCCCGCAGGCAGGACCTGGAGCGAGGAAAAATATTTCTCGCTCTCCTTTTCTATATCCGCATCGACGCTTTCTGCGCTCCCACCGCAGGACGGCAAAGCAAGCAGCGCCAGCACGGCAAATATCGAAATAAATCTTTTTATTTTTTTATTCACAGGAGATGACCTCCTTTTTCTTTTTATTTATAAACTCTCGGCACTCGTCCGCTTATAAGGCAGAGACATTCGTAATCAATAGTGCCTGCACGCTCGGCAAGGTCAAAGAGGCGCTCGGGCGTGTCGCCAAACAGCGTTACCGTGTCACCGACGCCTGCCGCCGTGCCGGTAATGTCTATCATACACTGGTCCATACAAATTCTGCCGACTATCTTTGCTTCGATAGCGCCCGCTCTTGTTGCGACGCTTACCGACGCACCGCCAAAGGCACGAATAAAACCGTCGGCATAGCCTATCGGGATAGTGGCAAGAGTACGCTCGCTATCCGACGAATACGTACCGCCGTAGCTGACCGTTTCGCCGGGCTTCAGAGTATGAATATGAGAGATAACGGTCTTCAGGCTCATAACGGGACGCAGCCCGGGAAGATAAGCCGCCTCCGAGGCTCTCGCACCGTAGAGAAGTATGCCTTCTCTGACACCGTCACAGCACATTGAGGGATAGAGCACCGATGCAGCGCTGTTTGAAACGTGAAGGAAGGGTATCTTCACTCCCTTTTTACAAAGGAGTGAGTTTACAGCATCAAATCGGCTGTACTGACGGAGAGTCATATCATCCTCTGCCACCTTTTCGTCAGCCTTTGCAAAGTGGGTGAACATTCCTTCAACCAAAAGATTGTCCAGCTTACATACCTCACATATATCCTCGGATGTGTGTAAAATAGACTCATCATCCTGTGCGGTAAAGCCGAGGCGGTTCATTCCCGTGTCGAGCTTTATGTGGATGCGGACCTTGCAGCCCTGTCTTGCGGCCTCCTCGTTTAGCGCCATAGCGTACTCGGGAGAAAACACCGTCTGTATAACGTCGTTCTTTGCAAGGATACCTGCAGAATACGGCAGGGTGTAGCCGAGCAGAAGTATATCAGCCTTTTTGCCGAGCTCTATGCAAACCTGTCTGAGCGCAACCGCCTCCTCAATGCAGGAAACGGCAAAAAAGTCGCATCCGTCGCCGAGAAGAGCTCTTGCACACGAGTCTGCGCCGTGTCCGTAGGCGTCTGCCTTAAGGACGCAGATAAGACGTGCGGCACCGACGTGCTCACGCAGCAGCTTATAATTATGACGCAGGGCTTCAAGGTCTATCTCTGCCCAGGTTTTATGCCTGCTGTATATGGGCAGGCTCGAATAAAGCTTATATGTTTCGTTTTTCATATTCTCCGTCTCCAAAGCGGCACACCGCTTTGTAAATTAAGATTTTGTAATGTAATTATACAGCATTATATGCAAAAAATCAAGAGAGTGGGACTCAGAGCATCTTCATGACCAGCTCACACACAAGCACCGCACCGCAAGCCGAGGCGGCAACACTCACAAGACTTCTCTCAAAATATGCCATAGCGAGTGCAACGGCAAAACCGACTGCGGCGCTTACAACGCTTCCCGTACAGTAGAATACTGCGGGCACCGTCATCGTAGCGAGAACGGTATAGGGAACGTAATAAAGAAATGAGCGGATAAAGACGTTCTCAAACTTTTTTCTGACGAGCATAAGGGGGAGCATACGCACAAGGTAGGTCACCCCTGCCATTACCGCAAGATAGATTAGGAATTTCGGAAAATCAGGCATTCTGAGCGTCCTCCTCTCCCGTCTCGGCATCCTTTATCGGAGCAAGGAGTGCAAAGAGCGTGCTTATAGTCACGGCAGAGATTATTATGGCAAATCCGCCTGAAATTCCGCTAAGGAATGGCAGATATTCAAACGCACAGCCGAGAAGTGCGGCGCAGAGGACGCAGAGCGCCGTAGCCTTTTCCTTTTTCGCCTCGGGAATGACGATTGCGATAAACATACCGTAAATGGCGATGCCGAGAGCACTTATCACTATCTCGGGAAGGATATTTCCCGCAATTGCGCCGATAAGGGTGCCCCCGCTCCAACCGAGATAAGGAGTAATAATAAGTCCGTAAAAATATTTTTTTCCAAGACTGCTTCTTTTCGAGGCGGAAACTGCGAATATCTCGTCGGTTATTCCGAATGAGATAAGGAAGCGGTCAAGTGTTTTTACACTTTTTCCTATCTTTTGCGAAAGAGAGACCGACATAAGAGAATAACGCAGATTTATTATAAGCTCGGTTGCGGCAAGCTCTATGAGAGAGCCACCTGTGCAGATTATCGGAACGCCCGCAAGCTGACCGGCTGATGTGAGGTTGGTCATGGATATGAGCAGAGCCTCAATTATTGTCAGGCCCGAGCTGACGGCAAAGATGCCGAAGGCAAAGGAGACTGAAAGATAACCGAGAAATATCGGCAATCCGTCACGCAGTCCCATGCGTAAATTGTTGTTTTCTGACATATGTAAACCCTTCTGCTGTTTTTAACTTTTTATATAATAACACATTTTTCTCTCAAAATCAATAGTGCGCCGATTTTTGAACAAAAGAGAAAATGTTAATAAAATCTCTCAAATGTAAAAAAACAATGTACGCTATTGAAAAAAACGGGGATATATGTTATTATATAATGTATATTTTTGTCGGGAGGAGCTATGGAAGAAAAGCGTTTTCGTAAAAACGACGATTCGTTCGTTTGTAAAAACTGCGGCAAGACAGTTGAGCCGCTCGGTTACAGCTCCCGTAACCACTGTCCGTTTTGCCTTTGCTCACTTCACGTAGATATCAACCCCGGCGACAGAGCAAACGAGTGCGGCGGACTTTTACGGCCTGCATGGGTTGAAACAGACCCGAGAAAGGGTTATATTATAGTTCATAAATGTGAAAAATGCGGCGAGATAAGGCGCAACCGTGCGGCGCACGAGGCAAAGGTCCAGCCGGACGATATTAAGCTTCTCATTAAGCTTACCGTATCACACAGTTAATATAAATCTCAAAAATTCCAAAAGGAAAGAGACGGTCATAAAATGATAAAAATTGAGCACCTTGTAAAAAATTACGGCAACTTCTGCGCCGTTGATGACATCAGCTTTTCGGTAGAGGCAGGCGAAATTATTGGCTTCCTCGGCCCGAACGGTGCAGGTAAAAGTACCACTATGAATATGCTTACGGGTTATCTCTCCTCAAGTGCGGGAAGCATCCGCATAGCA